>JBGTCB010000386.1:0-5299 GCA_041748995.1 Saprospiraceae bacterium
TGGTTGGCTACACTTTCGATTAAATCTCCTTTGTTCATTAGTAGAAGTTTTAGATTAAATAAATGTATAATACGGCAGTAAAGTTAGGCGGTCGATTCGGTCGAAACAAATTTTTAACTTAAAAAAAGGCCGGGATGGGGACCTTTAAGTGAAAAAAGGCTGTTTTATTTTATGTAATACATTGTTACAATGTTTTAGAGTCAACAATTCCTAAAAAGAGTGTCATCATGAACATCCCGTCATCCTTACATTGTAGCTTGAGAGGGTAAAAAAGTATTTGTAATGGTGTTAGATATAATAAATAAAAGTCTATCTTTGCGGTCCTAAAATTTGGATATTACGATATGGCACATCATAAGTCGTCACAAAAAAGAATGCGTCAGGACAGCGAAAAACGACTGCAAAATCGCTATTATAAAAAGTCTACCCGCACAGCCATTAAAAACCTTCGCGATCTGACAGACAAGTCAGAAGCGGAAAAGTTTTTGATTAAGGTAATCAGCATGATTGACAAATTGTCAAAGAATAATAACATCCACAAGAACAAAGCTTCTAACCTGAAGAGCAAGCTGACTAAACATGTAGCGACTCTCTAGAAATAAATACCCTACCAGGGAAAAGGCGATCAGATCAAGCATCCGGTCGCCTTTTTTCATTATGAAAACTCCCGTAATCAAGTGTGTATACCTTGCGAACATCAAGCTAGTGTATTGTCCCATTGTGTTCATAGTTTAGAATTGCATTACAATTGTACCGTCCCCTAAATATCTTCACACGATAAGCAGGTCTTTTCGCTATCTTATTATCATCAAAAGTCTCACGTAGCTATGGCTATGCTCGGTTTTGTTTCTTCAATATGCCAAAAAACACCAGGCTTCTTCTGTACATATACTTATGGGACAAATACACGAGATTCCTCAGAGTTTTCCCACTTAGTTGCTAACAACCAGTAGTATTATCACATTAAAAAAAATAATATATAAAAGAAACCAATCTGATTATCGTTCTGTAAAGGCTGAATTTGTTACTATTAACTCTGGAATTACCAAACACGACCCCTGTTGAGACACTCCCAGCCATACTTCAGAGCAATTACTTTCCTTATTTTCTGTACACCTCTTTTGTTAGCGACCATTGACCTTCAAAGTCAGGAATTTCGGCCCCTTTTCGATACCGAAATTGATATTAACAACATTGGAGATTTGAAGAAGAGGTCTCAGGAGACCAAAATGTCACCGGATCTGCTTATGATGATCGACAAATATGCCGGAATGAAGGCGGATCAGACCATCCGGGACGTTATGCCCCTGGTACGTGAATTTCTGGTGATGGATAGCGATATTATCGCACTGGAAATCATAACAGGAGATGTCAACGGTTGCGTATCCAAGTTACAGTCGAAAGGTGCTACTCATATTAGCCACTTCAAGCAAGTCGTCAATTGCCGGTTTCCGATGGCATTGCTTTCGTCACTGCAGGGCTTGACTGAAGCTGATCGAATCAATCTGGTTAGAAGGCCGGACACTAACGCAGGTGCAGTCACCAGCCAGGGTGATGTCGCTCAATTCTCTGATATTGCACGGCAGGTATATATGGTCAGCGGTGCAGGCAATAAAGTCGGTGTTTTGTCTGACAGTTACGATGCTCTTGGTGCAGCGGCTTCGGACATATCGACGGGGGATTTACCGGGAGTGGGAAACCCAAATGGTTGGACAACTCCCGTCGAGGTTTTATCTGATTTGCCTGGTTTTAGTGATGAAGGCCGGGCCATGATGCAGATTGTTCACGATGTAGCCCCCGGAGCTGAGCTTGCTTTTCATACTGCTCTTGGTGGACAGGCTGATTTTGCTCAGGGTATATTGGATCTCAATACAGCTGGTTGCAATATCATTGTAGATGATGTGTTTTACTTTGCAGAACCCTATTACATGCCTGGTATTGTGGCTCAGGCCGTCGATCAGGCTTGTGCTGCCGGTTCCATGTATTTTTCGTCAGCAGGTAATCAGGATCGTGATTCATATGAAGGAATATATACACCGGGACCTGCACTATGTCCTTCTTACTTTGGTTCTCACGAATTTGCACCGGGTGATTTATTCCTTAGTGTCAACTTCTCCCCGGGAAATTATGTGATAGTTCTCCAATGGGACGAACCTTTTTATTCCGTCACCGGAGGAGCAAATCCGGCTACCGATCTGGACCTGTATGTTTGGGATGAAAATTTAAACCTTATAACGGGAGCAATCGACTTCAATAATAATGGCACCGGAGATGCTATTGAAGTGTTATTAGGCTCGGTTTCCGGTATATTCAATTTTTCTATAGAGCATTATAGTGGACCTTTACCAAACCGGGTAAAAATCATCATATATGGTCCCAATGCCACATTTGAGTTTGGCAATACCGCCCCCACCATAGTGGGTCATGCCAACACAGCTGGAGCTTGCGCAGTTGGAGCCTCAGCCTGGTTTTTTACACCAGCATATGGCTTCGGACCTCCTCCCGGTTTAAATTCATATTCATCCTGGGGTGGAGTGCCCATCGTATTTGATGCAACGGGAGCACTCCTGGCTGCTCCAATCGTCTTTAATAAGCCGGAATTTGTCGCTCCGGATGGTGGAAACAATACTTTTTTTGGTTTTGACATACCTCAGGATGCGGATGCATTCCCTAATTTCTTCGGGACCTCCGCCTCAGCTCCACATGCTGCTGCTGCTGCTGCTTTGATCTTTGAGGCTAATCCAGGCTTCACTAAAGATGATGTAAAGCGTGTACTCATCAACACCGCTGTAGATATGCTTAGTCCGGGTTTCGACTTTGGTAGTGGAGCCGGACTTATCAACGTTGGGGCAGCAGTGAGCTCTGCCTTGCCACTACTGGCAGCTCCTAATTGCCAGGATCTCAATACTTCCATTGGACCCGATGGTTTAGTCCGTATTAATCTGAGTAATTTCATTAGTAATGCCGGAGTGGGAATAGGCGAATTGGAGGTGAGTGTCCATCGTGGACCGGAACTAATAACTCAACTGTCGGGAGTGTATGCAACGGACTATTTGGTGATACCCAATGCATGTGCTTTGGTGGGCGAGGAACTAAAAGTAACCATTACCAATGCCCTGGCTAGCTGTTGGAGCTTGCTGACTATCAATGATAATCTGCCCATACTATCGGGCAGAACTGTCACAATTTACTGTGACGATGAGCTCGTAAAGGGTGGCGAAATCGGAGGAACAAATCCCGTCGTACAAGCTACCTGTTCCAATTTCATACCCACTGCAAGGTTTGTTGCTGACTGGGTTACCCCCTACGACTGTGAGCCCGGTCAGGATACTGCCAAGATCATTTACCGGGAATATGAGGCTTTCGATAAACTGGGCCGGAGAGCATTTGTATATGATACCCTGATAGTCATGAGAATTCCTCAATTGCATTTTGAGAGTTTCTTCTGTCCGGGCAACCTGACCCTGTATTGTGGTGATACAAGCGGTTTTCTGAGTCCTTCCGCAATCTTTAGCAATGGTTCGATGAGTGGATTCATCGAGTTTGTTGAGTTAGTGAGTATTGATGGGGAGTTGCAGTTTTTGCCTGTGGTTCTGGATCCTAAATGCGGTCTGCAGGTGCATGTTGATTACAAGAAATTTGGTAGTTCCAGCTGCCAGGTAGAATATAAGGTATCGGTGGAAGTCAAGCAGGTTTGTCCTGGAAGTTTGAGTTCGCTGATTGTATCGGTGATTTCTCCCAATGACTTTGTAGCCCTGGATGTGGATAGTACCTACTGGCTCTGCGAGTTTTGGGTCACCGATCTGGATACCTTACCTCCGGTATTTGCAGCTAAGATTTTTAACGAATTCCCATGTATTACGATAGATACAGGCTTTTTGGGTGGCTCAGATCTTGGTTTTTTAGACATATTTCAACCGGTAGTATTCACGAATGGACATGATTGCTTTGCGGAAACGTACCTGCCTCCCCTGTGTGTTTTTGATGATTGGAGTGGGATAAAGTCTGCCAAGGCAATCGTAGAAGGAGGGGGAACATACCTATTGGAAAATGATGGCGAATTGTGTACACTCCTGGATTTGGGAGATGAAAAGGTAGTTTTGGAAGACTTTCTTACTGTACTTGGTTTTGAGATCGATGAAATTTTAACCGATTCTATCCTTGATTTGCTGGAAGAACTGGGAGCACTTAAGCCTGGTTATTGTTATCGATCGCACCAAAAAGTAAGGCTTCCGAAAACAGAAGGACCTGTTCGGATATTCTACGAGGTGTATGACAGCTGTCATCTCATAGGGAGAGACACCGCATACCTGCACGTAAAAGACAATTCCCAACCGGTAGCAATAGCAGACAAAGGAGTGACAGTATCCCTTGCCGGTAAAAAAACTTGGGTAGACGCCTCTGTCTTTGACGAGGGGAGTTGGGACAACTGTGGGGTTAACTTTATACTCGCCAGACGCTCAGACTGGAAGGAAGTCTGTGTAGATCTCTGTTACAATACTGTGGAGGGAGCGGATTGTAAAGAAGGAGAGAAAGAGTCGTCTTTGTGTTGGCTTTGGACAGATGGACATGACACCCTGTGGATGCCAGATTTGGAAGATGACAAACATTGCGATGAGGTAGAAGCTTATTACAAGAAACAACTGGACTGGTTTTGCGAGGATAAAGGCCCCTGCGGTCCGCTTCTATACAATAGCTGGCTATACGATCTGATCAAGTATGCCACAGTAACTTGCAAACCACAGTCGCATCTGGACGATCAGAGTTTTAATAAATTATTTCATAGAGCTGTTGGCAACCCACAACAGGGTGACCAGGTGCGAATCAAGAATCCAGACATTTTGACATTGTTTGACACTGCGTTGGGAGGTATCATCGCTGATAGCTTCTTGATGGGTTCGGATATAATTGAGATAGATTCAAATTCTATATTCGGTGGATTTGGTTATGGAGTGGATGTCTTCAAGTGTCAACCAACCAATTCCACTTTCTGCCTGGACTTAGGGCGTGCTGATTTTGAAGAACTTTTATTTCAAATTCTACTTCAAATCTATCTGGGTAATTGTTTTTCGATATTTGGTCCCGATATAGAACTTTTCCTGCCACATTTCCTTCCGGAAAATATCCAGCAGGACCTGTTTGGTGAATGGTCCCAGATCGGAGGAGGTTGGAGCGATGCGGTACCCTTCTCGTGTGAAGATGCGTGCGGACCGGTAACAGTAGAGATCCTGGTGATGGACTACTGGTGCAACTGGACTAAAGCCTGGACGGAAGTATGGGTAGAAGATAAAACCCCGGT
>JBGTCB010000387.1:0-2802 GCA_041748995.1 Saprospiraceae bacterium
TCACAATATAAAGCAGAAATGGAAGTCTGGCGTGCGGGTAGTGAAGGCCTTCCTATGGCAATTCTCAATCCTTCTTTGGTTTTAGGTAGTGGTTTCTGGGAATTGGGAAGTGCTAGTTTATTTAAGAAAATCTATGACCAGCTAAATTTTTATCCGACCGGAGTGAATGGGTTTGTCGATGTAAGGGATGTCGCTGAAGCGGCGGTACGGCTGCTGGAAAGACCAATTTTCAATGAGCGATTTATTATCAGCGGTGAAAATCGAAGTTACAAAGATATAACATCTATGATAGCCCATGCTTTAAATCGGGAGGCTCCCCAAATTCCATTGAATGCTTTCTTGCGTGAACTTGCCCTGTTCCGTTCCTGGGTTCTTCGCCGGTTCTTAGGTCATAAAGAGGTAATTACACGGGGTACATTAAGAAATGCCCAGGGATTGTTCTATTTTGATGTGACCAAATCTCAGGAAATGCTTGGTATGAAATACCGATCCATTGACTCAACCATCATAGAATCCTGTACTCAGCTATTGGAAGCAGCCAGAGATAATTTCAAGCCCAGATTTCTTCCTTTCACCTGACGGGTATCTTAACAGATATTTCATATTAGAATATGCGAAACTCCAGGAGGCTATATCCCTTTTTTCACAATTACATACATATATATATATATATTAAATAGTAAGTGCAACTTTAATGTTCTCATTTACAAAAGGTCATATATCACATTTTTTTCTATGAAAAAAAGGAGGGAGTAGACCAGTTTAAATATTAGGTAAAGTTATGGTAAATAGTTATTTTGAAAAATTTGAAGCTTTTACGTCGTACAAGCAATTTTATTTGTTTTTACCGCCATTTTAAATATAGAAATCAAATGACACTAGAGACGAAGAATATCAGGAATGTAGCACTTTTGGGACACTCAGGTTGTGGAAAGACAACCTTTGCAGAAACAATGCTATTTGAATCAGGAACTATAACCAGAAGGGGAACGGTAGAAGACGGGACGACCACATCTGATTTTACCAATTTGGAGAAGGAACGTCAAGGCTCACTGTTCAGCACACTGATGCATGCCAATTGGAGAGGTAACAAAATTAACATCATAGATACACCGGGATTAGATGACTTTGTAGGTGAAGTAATCAGTACCATGAAGGTCGTTGACACCGCCATCATCTTAATTAATGCAAAAAGTGGTGTCGAAGTCGGAACGGAGTTGATATGGGAATATATCGAAAAATATAAAAAACCAGCCATGTTTATAGTCAATCAGCTGGATCATGAGAAAGCTGACTTTGAAACCAGTCTTGATCAGCTTAAACAACGATTTGGCAACAAAATACTTCCATTGCAATATCCTTTAAATCCCGGCAACGGATTTAATACCATCGTTGACGCCTTGAGATTGACGATGTATGTCTTTCCTGATGGAGGTGGCAAACCAGAAAAGAAAGATATTCCCGATAGTGAGATCGGACGGGCTCAGGAGATCCACAATTTACTGGTGGAAGCTGCGGCAGAAAATGATGAAGCTTTGATGGAGAAATTTTTTGAAGAAGGTTCATTGACCGAAGAAGAACTGGCTCAGGGTTTGACTCTTGCCATTTCAAGGCAGGAATTTTTTCCGGTATTCTGCTGTAGTGCCCTCAACAATATGGGCAGTGGTCGAATTATGGGTTTTATTAACGACATAACACCCTCACCAGATCAACTGGAACCTGCACTCCTGGCGGATGGTTCTACACTGACATGTGACGCTACTACTGATACCAATATTTTTGTCTTTAAGACGATGTCGGAACCTAAGATTGGTAACGTAAGTTATTTTAAAGTCTACTCCGGCTGTCTAAAATCCGGTGATGACTTATACAATGAGCGTACCGGTACTTCAGAACGACTGAACCAGGTCTTTGTCAGTAATGGTAAAAGCCGGGAAAATGTCGATCAACTGGTGGCTGGCGACATTGGAGTTACCGTCAAACTTAAAAATACCCATACTAATGACAGTCTGGGTATCAAAGGCAGAGGTAAGGTCATCGATCCGATTCATTTTCCGGAACCACGGATTCGCACCGCCGTCAAGCCACCCAGTAAATCTGATCTGGAAAGAGTCATGAAAGCATTGCATTCGATTCAGGAAGAAGATCCCACATTGATCGTTGAACAGTCGGCAGAACTGAGACAGACTATACTGCATGGTCAGGGTCAACTCCATCTCGACGTGATAAAATATCGACTGGAGAAGGGCAATGACCTGCATATGGAATTTATTCGACCCAAGATCTCCTACCGGGAGACCATTACCCGGGTCGCCAATGATTCTTACCGGCATAAAAAGCAGAGTGGCGGTGCCGGCCAGTTTGGAGAAGTCCATATGCGTATCGAGCCATACCATGAAGGCATGCCAAACCCGGCTGACCTCACAGTGAGGAATGAAGACATTACCGAATTGCCCTGGGGTGGCCGTATGGTTTTCCTATGGTGTATAGTTGGGGGTTCAATTGATACCAAATACTCGAATGCGATCAAGAAAGGGGTGATGATGAAAATGACAGAAGGCCCACTTACCGGTTCTCCTTGTCTGGACATCAGGGTTAGCGTTTATGATGGAAAAATGCATGCGGTAGATTCCAACGATATGGCTTTTCAACTTGCGGCTACCAATGTATTTAAACATGCTTTTGAAAAGGCAGGACCTCAATTGCTCGAACCTATTCACGAGGTCGAAATCCTTTGCTCAGACGAGGTCATGGGAGATATCATGGGAGACCTTCAGACCAGAAGAGCCATGATTTTGGGAA
>JBGTCB010000388.1:0-6580 GCA_041748995.1 Saprospiraceae bacterium
AGCATCAGCCGGCTGATTTTTGACACCGGTAAGATCAGGGCCCACTTGTCCGCCGAAACCAGCATAAGAATGACAGGTTGAACAGACCCGGACAAACACCTGCTTGCCGGCAACAGCGCTCCCCTGGCCGTCTAGTTGCAATCTGTAACTTTCATAAACTTCCATGCGGTTTCCACTTTCCAAATCCTTAAAAAGGAAGATGCTTTCGTCCCTGATGCTCTCATTTTCATGACTCATCAGCCATTCCCGATGGGACGAGGATAGCTCAGTTGGTGAAACAATTTCTCCCTTAATAGCATCGAGCAGTATCCTGATATATTCAGGTCTGGAAAACACGGCCGACATAACCACTGAGCGGATCTGAGGAGTGTATGCAGGCCAGTTCTTATCGTCAAGAAGCCATTCGGCACCCCTCTTTTCACCCTGAATCGTCAAGGCTTGAACTACGGCAATTTGTAACTCCGGTGATTGCTGGGTTGCCATGATTTGTTCCAATACCGGAAAACCTTCCCCTGGTGGCATATATCCCAGTAGTAAAATGGCATCCTTCCGGTGACCAATCGGTAGATCTCTATCTACCGCAAGTCCTGACACCCAGTCCTGAAAGTCTCGTAGCCGAATAAGTTCAGATTTATTGAGATTAACCTGAAGTAGTTTCCAGGTATTCCTCTCTATGACCGGATGGAGATCTGTCCGTGCATGAAGTCCTTTTGTCAGGCCCAGACAAGTTGAAACTATCCAACCACTGCGATCAGTGGCAGTTATCAGACTCCGGAACAGAGCATGACAAGAAGTCAACGACCCTCCGTGTCCCAACATTTCAGCCAGGTCCTGCATGACAAGTTGATATGCAACGGAATCACCTTTATTTTGATCTTTAAATAGCTCTAAAAAAGACTCTAAGCGGGCCCCAATACTACTTAACACAGCTGCTCGCGACCATGGATTAATGCCATCTTTTACCGCAATTTGTGCCAAAGCCATCAAAGCATCTTCTCTCTCGAAATCACCAAGAGCCAGACTAGTCAGAAAACGCACCCTCATGTCCGGGTCTTTAGACAGACCAGTCAAGGGAAAAAATAAATGGGACTGCTCACCATTCATCTCTGTTGCTATGCGAACAGCTTGTTCTCGAACCAGGTGCGATGAATCCTTAAGCGCTGTCAGGTGAGTCTGATGATCCAAACAGCCTAGTAAATGCAGCAACCAGAGGGATCTAACCCGGGATTCGTCCAGGTCGCCTTTTGTGGCCTGCTTTCGTAAAACTCCACCGATCGAGGTATCTTTTCGTTCCAGGAGTACCTGGAATGCCATCGATCGTTGCCATTCCCACTCAGATATCAGTAAGGTCGCGATTTCATCACTTTCGGAAGGAAGCCTTTGCATGCCAGGTCGTCGATGAGAAGCAAACTCACTGGAAACCATCCGGTAAATACGTCCCATGTCCCGGCCACTTTGAAAATCTAAATCTCCCCGAATCTCTTCGGGTACATAGGACGGATGATCAATCACCTTTCGATGCATGTCTGCAATATACAGTCCCGGCTGTGGACCATGACTGAGAAACACTGGACGAAACCATTCATCTTTAGACGCCAGAAACTCCTTTCCTGGAGTCGCCATCTCTGATTTAAAACTTACACCGTCGGCATTCAACATCTGACGTTGAACCAGGTTTTGTGCAGACTCACAAATAAAGACATTACCTTGATGCTCTGCTCCCAGCCCATGATCAGTGTAAATAAGCAATCCACTTGCTGAAGTGAAAGTGCCCTTATGTGAACGCCCAATTAATTTAGGCATAAAATCTGCGGTCGTCGCTGCTCCACTTATTGGATAAACGATTGCTTCTTCCTGAATTTTCGAGACATTTTGTACCGTCTCATTCCGGAGCAAAAAGGTATTTCGATCCAGGTGATGCGGTTCAATCACGATATGCTGCACCGGATGCCGGTTTGAACAGCCAAAACGGCGTCCAAAAGCATCAAGCGTAAGTCCAAACTGACTCTTTCCACCGGTAACCTGAAACTCAAAAGTCTGCGGATCAAACCGGCCATCGCCGGTGTTGTAGATAATCTTCTCCCGGCCTGGAAACTCAGGGGACCATACCTCACCTCCATTGAGTCCTCCCGTTACATAAATCCAACCATCCAGACCTAAGGTAGGGTGGCTCATCCTGATCTGAGCCGTCTTGGTGTCAAGAAAACCAGTCAATACTACCTTCCGGATGTCGGCGATTCCATCACCGGTCGTATCTTTTAAGTAGAAAATATCCGGCGCGCAGGTGACAAATACCCCTCCTTGCCAGTATAAAATTCCATTAGGATAGGTAAAACCCTGGGCGTACTCCACCCGCTGGTCATATATACCATCATGATCGACATCACTTAATTTAGCAATACGGCCTTCCTTTTTTGCGGGAACACCTCCTTCAGCCGGATCGGGATAACCCCGGTGTTCTACCACATACATTTCGAACTTTCCATCAAAGGTGAAAGCAACCGGATCAATAACAAGTGGCTCCGAAGCAATTAACTGGAGGGATAATCCGGACTCAGTTTGAAAATCTCCCTCCACTGTGTCACTTAGGCTGAGACTTGGGTTTGTGCAGGAAAAAACCGGTCCGATAGCAAGGATAAAAAAATAGACAACTCTATTTATATTCACTATTTATCAATACTGGAATTTTTATTAAAATTATGACCATCAGAATCTAATCTCATTTAAGAGTTCCAAACAGATCGAGTATCAATGCGACTATTTTTGTTGAAGTTTCAACTTCTACCCTATTGGTACCTAACCAGCTTTCATATCCACCCAATTTATGTTGTTCGGGAGTGGGTAGATACCCATAAGCGCCATTCGCCAATTCAATGGTGAAAGTTTGACTAAACGGACTTTTTTCTTTGATTTCCAGACCTGTCTCTGCAAATGTTTCAAAGGGAATTGCTGCAATGCCCAAATCTCCGATGCGGAGAACCTGCACCGGAACGTCCACCTGGTCAGGCCACTCCGCTTCCATTTGTTCGACCCGCAGGACATAGATTTTCTCCAGCCGGTTAAAGATCGGTTCATCTCCTTCCGGCCTTGCCTGGATCTTTCTAATATTTTCCAGCACCTCAGGACTTGCTCTGCGAACCTGCAGGGTTAGTTCCTTTTGCGCAGATCCCACCGGAACCCAAATTTCGAAATCAGTTTTTTGATATTCCTGATATACCGCCTCAGCAACATCATTTGCCACGATCTTCATTTTTTCATACGGTGCGTGACTTTCCCGGTTGCCACCATAATTAATATTATTAATGTCACCTGAGGTTCCATTTGATAAGATGCCTACGAAAGGAGGTGTCTGACGATCTGCCATGAGCAATTGCTGAATCCGGTCTGCAAAAACCCCAAAGTAGTCGGCTGAAATATGGCCTTTAGGAACTCCACCCACATAGTGTAATGAATAATTGCACAGTAGCGAAATTGGTCTGTTATCTAACGCCATCACAGCGAGAAATGCAACTTCCGGGTCAACCGGTCCTGCCGGCTTTAATAAATCATCATGGTTAAAACCCGGGTTCATTTTCACGATTTCCTTTTCGCCAAGTGGGCTCATCACCTGTTCCTTCATAATCCAGCGTCGATTAAATACATGTTGGGGAACATCAACCTTTCCCCAGCCAATTTTTGCCGGTTCTAAATTATTGACGGCAACCTGGACACCATCAGCAATCCGTTCAGCGACAAACTGTTGATAGGCATCCAGTTTCCCCTCATTCCAGCCTTGTCGATCCCGACTCGACGCTGAAATAGATGAGTGAGTATGAGTGGCAGCAGCAAGTACGCGATCAGATTCTAAGCCCGTCCTATCATATATGAGCTGCTTAGCATAGTCAAAAACCTCTTTTTTAATGCTAACATTATCCACCAGTACAATGGCAATTCGATCAGTTCCATCATCCAGGACCAGGGAACGCACATTGATCTGGTCGTGAATGTGGGTGGCCAGTGGGCTATCAAAATTTCCGACGATGGGCTCTCCCAGCGGTGGAGTAATATTACTGATTGAAGCTCCGGCTCTGAATATTTTATCTTGCGCCACTAATGAATTCTGATTGCTGCAGAAAAAAGTAGTGATCAAAATCAGCAACCTGCAACACCAAAACAATAAATTTATTTTCATCGATTTAGAGTTTAAAATGAACCCAACAGTAAAGATACCCCATAAAAATCCTTACAAATAATGATCGCGTCAATCTTCAATCCATACCCCGTTTAACATAACACGGGATATTTTTCGCATATCTGAAATGTTTTGGGACGGGTCACCATCGATCAATAATAAGTCAGCAAGTTTTCCCTTTTCAATACTGCCAATTCTGCTTTCTGACCGAAAATAGGATGCATTGTTCATCGTGCTACTTACTATTGCTTCCATTGGTGTAAGACCAGCTTCAACCAACAATTCCATTTCCCTTTGGTAGGCCCATCCATAGTCTGCATACCAACCCGAGGTATGCGATCCCGTGACAATTCTAACCCCTGCCTGATGGGCCATCCCCACAAATTCGAGCATATTTTTAAAGGCCTGAACCTGATAGTCCTTTGCGCGCGGATCATCTGATTGTCTTTCAAAAGTAGTTAAGGTGGGTGAAAATATCAGGTTGTGATCTGCGGCAACTTTGATTACTTCCCGGACACGGTCCGATTTCAGATCTATTTTAGACCATAACTGGTATCGTCCGTCACTCCGGGCACTGCTATGGGCGCGTACATTGTCCTTAAATTCTTTGGCATCAGCGGGATCAGCAAGAGCGCTACCGAAGGAGGTGACATGCTCAATCCCATCGATACCGGCGCGAATAGCATCATCGGCATCAACCAATTCCAGATGAGCAAAAACCGGTATATGGCAAGCTTCTGCGGCCTTGACAATTGGAGCATAATATTCGAGTGGTAAGCGAAAATATATTTTAATTCCGGTACCACCTTGTCGAACATATTCATAGACCATCTGCCTCGCATGACTGGCATCCTTCACCAAAAGCGCATGATCCTTATAGACTCCCGGATAACCATCAAGGTGAGAACCAGTCAGAAAAGCCCGGGGAGCAGCGCTTTTACCAAAGTCCAGAACCTGATAAAAGCGAAACGGGTGTCCTGGATCTCTAAAACTGGTTGTTCCTCTCTTCAGAATCACATTGAGAAATGCATCATCATTGACGGAATGTAAATGTGAATCGATCAGTCCGGGCACTAATGTTTTTCCTGCCCCATCATAAACAATTGCACCATCTGGAATGGTGACCGAACCTTTGGGCCCCACATCTGCGATCCTGGTCCCGTCGATAATTACTACCGCATCTTCGATCGGTGATCCACCCAAACCATCAATTAAGCGAACCCCTACCAGGGCTATGATGGAATCATTCAATGGCGCCGGTGGAGAATTGACTTCGATCAAAGTCGTGGCCGAATAGATTCCTGGTGTTTTATCAATGCCTATATCCCTGGTCTGAGCTTTCAGTATATCTATGGAAAACACAATCAACAAGAAAACAACCATTAATAGGATATGATTCTGCACTGATCGCAGAATGAGTACACACTTTTTTCCGGGCATCATCTCAAACAGGATATTAGCTAAAGGACAACATTGGACACTAAAGTATAAAAGTGCTTTCATAAACGATGTAAAAGGCCGGGTTGCAAGTGGACCGGGTCATGATATCGGAAAACGAGATGAATCGACTACGACAGTTGGGCTCTGCGGCCTGGCTTTATGTGGTGATCAATTGCAAATCATCGCCTCAAGCATCGCATTACAAGATCCGGGAAACATAAGGCATTCAGTATTCTGTGCCTTTGAAGGAATGGAAAGCGAAGGCACAATAATTTGTACGGTTATTTATCTTGTATGTTCGGAACATACAACGTATTGATCGCTGACAAGAGTATCATTTATACCAGATTACCTTTAACGAGATGCTCAAGACATAAATGCCATCGGCAACCACTAACCAGATTTGGTATCGGAAGCTATTTGGTCCCATCATTTTGATCTATACGATGATCCCTTATTTCATCAGGAGGTAGCTATGATCTTCTTGGGAACAGAAATGAAAAAGATCATGTTCCAAAATACTACCTTATCCACTCGAATTGTGCATATCATTGATAAGGCAATGTTTGGAAAGTCGAATCTAATGGTTCATATGATCGATGATCCGGAATTTGAAACCATTGAAATGAAAGCCCATATTTTAAATAAGGGTACCTCTATTTATCTCTGAATGAGTAAAAATTTAATAATATGCAAGGCAGACGAGGCCGGACGCCGTCGCCCAAAGCTTTAGCGTCGGGTGGAGGAAGGAAGATAGCCGTAGCTATCTGACTGACCTGTCTGCCATGGCGCCCCGTCGTCTTAGCGGCTATGGCGCATAGGAGACCTGCCTGGCAGGCGAGCAACGAAGTATGGCGAAGTATATTATTAAATAAATTTCGAAGAAAATTGCTTTTACCATGAACGAGGTTAATAGAGGTGCCTTAAAATCAAACAAGGAATTATCGAATGACCAAACCAAAAAATATT
>JBGTCB010000389.1:0-5145 GCA_041748995.1 Saprospiraceae bacterium
CAGCTATCAGGTTACCATGGAGGATATCCTAAATGCGCTGGCGAAGCAGGGGATGTCGGAAGAAGATATCCATGAGGGCGATGCACTGCTCATTAATTTTGGATGGTGGAAGAACTGGCCGGAGTCCTGGGTATTGGACAAAGCTCCATATATCGCACATGAGGTAACCGAATGGATAATTCAAAAAAAACCTTCCATGGTCGGTTCGGATGCTACCCTGGATGGTCCGGGAGCGAATGTCCATTTGGAAGTCACTTTGCAAAATGGCATTTGGAATCTAGAATGGATGCGATTTGACGGTATGGCGGAAGATCGTCTATATCAGTTCCTTTTTATTTTCACTCCATTGCGAATCAGGGGAGCCACCGGTTCTCCCGGCAGACCGATTGCTGTGGGGTAGACTAATATGAATCTTAGTACGAAGCACCTTGCAGTTTAATCTGTTTGCGAAAAAATAATTCTCTTTCATTAAAGGTTGATTCGGATACCGGCTGGCAAACCTGACTAAAAAGAGTCATAAAATTTTCATCGTGTAAAATGGGAGTTGATTTCACCAGATTAAAATGAACAAAGCCCATCCAGCAGAAAGCTTTTACCTGCAAATCTTTCAGGTTGAGCATCCGGGCTTCTACCTGAACATGTTTGGTTGAATACTGGATCAGCTGAGATTCGATAAGTACTTCCTCACTGGTGAAAACCGGACGAATGTATGCCATCTGGCTGTTGCTCGAAACCCAGGCAAGCCCTTTTTCCCGGGCGATGGCATAAATATCCAATTGATAGTTTTCCAATAAATGATCTTCCCGGGCATTAATAAAATAATCCAGGTACCGGCCATTATTCAGGTGGTTAAAAGGGTCACAATCCTGGAATCTTATTTTGACTTTACTTTGGAGAATTTTAGGCAGATCTGCATAGTTCTGATTTTTTATTATTAGTTAGCCAATTTCTTCTTAATCTAATTCCTACAATTAATATTTGAATTGCCCCTCAATGATCTCGTATAACTGTTCGGCCGCATCAGTGAGATAGGAAGAATCATGCATCGTATGGCTCATAAAGACCGCCCCTTGCAGGAGACTATAGATCTGCCGCGAGTATTTTTTGCCAGAGATGTCCGGTCTGATTTCGCCCAATGATTGCCCTTCTTCAATCAGGTTTTCGAGGTAATTTTCCATCCGTATGATCACCTCCTGCACTTTGGCCAAAAGATGTGGAATGTGGTGGTTGGCATCAGTTCCCACATTTAAAATGGGACACCCCCCGGAAGCTTTTGTATTATTTTCATATTCGCTGTAAAAGCGGGCGAGCAGCATTAGTTTCTGCAAAGGCCTATCTCCCTGTTTCAGATAAGATTCTATATTCCCCAGCATTCTCTTTACATTAAATTTAAACGCTGAGATAGCCAAATCTTCCTTGTGGTCAAAATGGCCATAGATAGCTCCTTTGGTCAATCCTGTTGCATCGGTGATATCGCTCATTGCAGTAGCAGCATACCCCATCTTATTGAATATCGGTGCCACCGTTTCCAGGATAAAGTCCCGCGTTCTCTCTGATTTAGTAAGCATAGATTGAACATTGTCTAATCAAAGTTAATAAAATATACCAATTGGTATATTATAAATTTATCGAAAGGTCGGCCTCCTCATGGTTTATTTCACCACGAGCGACTGATTTCCATACATTGCCAGCTCTTTTCTGATAGTAGAGGGGCTCAATTTGTTAAATTGCATAGTTGATATATATTTCATCAGCAATTAGTATTCGGTTAATATTACTTTCCTTTATTTCTTAAAAATTGTCAACATGAAACTAAAATATGGCGCCCTGGCTACCTTCTGCTTTCTCACTTTATTGTTGCACGCGCAGGATGACAGAATTCAGGTCAACATTCATGATGGGCCCAATCCATGGAGCGGGCTGGAGCTAAATAATAACCCGGATCAGTTTCAATTTCTGGTCGTGACCGACCGGACGGGAGGTCATCGGCCGGGTGTTTTTGAGGAAGCGGTGAGGAAAATTAATCTGTTGCAACCGGAGTTTGTCATGAGTGTGGGTGATCTGATCGAAGGTTATACGGAAGACACTACCATTCTAAATGCCGAATGGAATGAATTCAACGGATTTATTGATAGTTTGCAGATGCCATTTTTTTATGTGCCGGGTAATCATGATTTAACCAATACTGTTCAGGAAAAAGAATACATGAAGCGCTTTGGTAAAACCTATTACCACTTCCTTTATAAGGATGTATTATTTCTCTGTCTCAATTCCGAAGATCAGCTTCGGGGTGCAGGGCGGGGTACAATTTCAGAACCGCAGTTTGAATATATCCGGGAGACGCTTGTGGCTAACCAACATGTAAAATATACGTTTGTTTTTTTGCACCAGCCTCTGTGGATACAGGACGATCCCAAGTTCTGGCCGCAGGTTGAAGAACTATTGGAAGGCCGGGCACATACCGTTTTTGCCGGGCACTACCATCATTATGTAAAAAGAGAAAGAAACAATGGAAACTATGTCATGCTGGCTACAACCGGTGGTGGCAGCCGGTTACGCGGCCGCGACTTTGGTGAATTTGACCATGTCGTTTGGGTGACCATGACCGAAGCCGGTCCGATTGTGGCTAATCTTTGGTTGAAAGGCATCTGGGATGAAAATGTCGCGACAGAAGAAACAGAAACATTTATCAAAGATCTCTTTGCAAGCCAGGTGGTACAGGTGGAACCTCATTTCATAGAAGGTCCTTTTAATACCGAAAGCTCTTTCAGGATCAAACTCAGCAATTCACTGGACGTACCTTTGAAAATCCGGATAGAAGAAGGATTCGGATGGGATGTATGGGTAACGGTCGATTCCCATGAGGTGGAGTTAATGCCCAATTCTGTGGAATGGATTACCGGAAATTTTCATCCCCGGAAAGCCGATGGGAAAATGGATGCTCTCCGGCCCACTCCCGTCAAATTCATAGTGTCAGCTGAATTGTCGGAATCCAGTCAGCTGGAAATTCCGGTACCCGTCAACCTGATGCCTCTGCAAAAAAATTATGTGCACAGGATGTCGGAAAAAGTCCTGATCGATGGAGAGCTTGGGGAGTGGAGTCAGTGGACAGGTAAATTTGAAACTGATTCCGATAATAAATTGCGGTTTAGTTTGGCATATGATACATCCCATTTATATCTGGCTGCCGAAATCGATGATGATACGCTGATAGTCAGTAGTACAAATTCAATCACCCGGCAAGACAACCTGGGTCTTCATTTGGCCTTCTTGCCTGCATTGAAGAATGCCAAAGCACCAGCTAATTCATATTCTATGCGGATTACGCCGGCAACTGAAGACCATCCATCACGTATTCAACCGGCCGGTTCGATCCCGGATGACTGGAAATATATTTGCAAAGCTACCTCCACAGGATATGTTTTTGAAATGGCGATTCCCCTTAAATATTTGGATGAATCGCAGGGAGGTCACTGGCAAAGTCTCCGGCTGAACTGGACCCTGGATGACCTTGATGATTCTACCGACTGGCAGAAGATCATACGGACTAGTTATTTTCCGGCCTGGGGTTCCGATGCAGAGATTGTGGGATCAGGAATATTTTTTAAAAACGGTAAATAGAACCGGTTATATTTTTCTATATCATTGAATGCAAAATAGCATTGACATCACAATAATTGTAACCCAGGATTGAAATTCCGGGATAGAAATCTGAAGAATCTAATTCTTGAAAAACCAGGAATTTTATCGCTCAGCAGGTAGACTTTTCCTCTGAGCAATGGGTACCGGTTTTAAAAGGTCAAGCGACATTTGGGATGATTTGCCATAGCCAGCAGGGAAAATATATTTACCTCTTTCATTTACCTCTTTTTCTTTCTCCACTGGAATCCGGTGCTTAACGGCATAAGGATCATGACGGATGCCAGTTACCTGCCAGCTAACTTTTACCTCCGGTTGATCCGTTCGGATGGTAAATTGATTTTCGCTTATTTCTTCCTGGATGATCGCCTGGGCAAATTTTCCGATACAGGTTAGTTGATACCTGAATTCCATATTGAGCGCTTCAAAGTACGCAGGAAGCTGAATTTCAGCCAATCCATTTTCATCCGTGATCGCTACCCCGTCATAGATGTTTTTCATGTCAGGAGATTCGACAAACGAATGCATCAAATACTTTGATTCGGGTTCCAGTGGATGGTCAATGATGAAAGCACCTGCATTTTTTTGCAGGGTTCCGACCACCCAAGTAGTACCTCCATTAAACAGACCGGCATATCCACCTGCAGCATTGCCGATGAGATCTCCCCGTACCCCTTGCCGATTTACATTCGTACCGGTTGCATTGCCCTGGGTACCAATATAATCCCCATCACCCAGGACACCTGCGCTGCCAGCGTTATTAATTCCATAGACTCCGACATTACCACTACTAACCCCTGTAATGCCATTACCACCGGATGAAAAACCATATATGGCTTCACTTTGGTTGGTGCGTACATAGATGGCTCTCTGTCCGGTGGTACGGACGTCGAGTTTAGCCGCAGCAGTAGCCGAAAAGTGACCTACCAGCACGTTGCCCTGGCCATGTTGCAACCACAGATCTTTTCCCGTAAATGAACTGTAATCCCACGAAAAAATATATCCCCCGGTGCCACCGGTGGGAAAGCCTATAGCAATGCCTCTACCGGCTGCACCAGGAAGAGGTGTGTTGTCACCCTGAAACCAGCTAGTGCCCCCCTGTACATGAAAATGTTGGGCATAGATCTGGAAAGGTATGATGAAGAAGATAGAGGCGTAGATTGATAGTTTCATCAGTTTCATCGATTTTTATGTCAAGATATGTAATTAATTATAATTAATTATCGCCATAAAAATCCTTTCAGGAACACCTTCCTTTCTTACCTGCTTTGAAGAATGTAGGAACAACAATTGATGCATATTCTCTGCCGATTACACCGACCACTGAAGATCATCCTTCCCGTATTCTACAGGCCGGTGCGATCCCGGATGACTCGGAATATATTTGCAAAGCTACCTCCCATGGATATGCTTTTGAATTGGCGATCCCCCTTAAATATCTGGATGAAATGCAGGGGGGCTGGCAAAGACTATTTATATACGGATAATACGGATATTGAAAGGATA
>JBGTCB010000390.1:0-5116 GCA_041748995.1 Saprospiraceae bacterium
TTTGCTGTGCAAAACAGGGAAAGCCTGATTCACCCATCATGGGAGGAGGAATTATACAAATATATTTCAGGCATTGTCAGAAATAAGGAGCAAAAATTGCTGGCAATAAACGGAATGCCGGACCATATTCATTTCTTCATAGGAATGAAACCCTCTTATCGTTTGTCTGATTTGGTGAGAGAAGTGAAGAAATCTTCTAATGATTTTGTTAAGGAAAAGAGGTTTTCAAAATTCAAATTCAGTTGGCAGGAAGGATATGGTTCATTTTCATATAGCCATTCTCAAATTGATTCGGTGGTAAAATACATCCTGAATCAGAAGGAACATCACAAAAGGCAAACCTTCCGTGAGGAATATTTGGATTTTTTGAAAAAGTTTGAAATAGAATTTAGAGACGAATATTTATTCGAATGGATAGAATAAGGAATCCGAAGGATTCAAATGTTTATAGATAAAATGATTGCAATTCATACGACCCCTTCGGGGTCGCATAACACTATGGATTATTTATGCTATAAACATCAAATCCCTTCGGGATTAGAATTATTGAAAAAGGCGGTCAGCCAGAGAATATTTGAAAATAACCATCAACGAAAATCAGCAGAATCTGCGGGCAAATTTTCTCCCGCAGATTACGCGGATGAACGCAGAAGCGACCATATTAAATATCCTCCCATTTTTATTATATTTACATGGGTCAATTTTCACTGGGAATTAAGGGTCAACTTGCAAAGGAATTAACAAAACCCTGACGAATTCTTGCGTAATGAAAGTAGCCATATTATTTTTGGTCGGTTTGTTGGCTTCATTGATTGTTTGGTTAAATACAGGGAACGAAGGGTCAGAAAAACCAAAAGTTATTCAGGATATCTACGATGAATTCCTTTCAGAAGCACAAAAACGAGGAATACGTATTCCGCAACGTGATCACAAATGGATTTTCAAATTCGGGAAACTAAATGATCTGCAGGCGGGAAAGTGTATTCCAAAGACATTTCCTAAAGAAATAGTTCTGGATTCTATAAAATGGAGAAGGCTCGACAAGGAGCAGAGGAGAGCACTGCTGTTTCACGAGTTCGGTCATTGCTTCCTGGGACGGGATCATCGCAATGATAAATTTCCTACAGGAGAATGCATCAGTCTCATGGATGGATCGGAGTCAGCATTTTTATGCTCTAATAATTTCTATTCAGCTAAATGGTGGTCATACTACCTTGATGAACTCTTCGATCAGACTGTTCCATTACCGAAATGGTATGAAATTAGTGAGATCTCTGATTTAAGATTAACGAACAAAAGGATTCGAAATGACACCTGTATTCGTAGTTCAAAGGGACTGCAAATGTGCTGGATTACAGAAGAAATTCAGTTCGACAGATCTATCTTAATTGAATTGAATCTCGATACAGTCTTGTGGAATAAGAATCAAAGCACTTTTTTGACAATCAATGATATTACTCTTTCCGTTGATCCAGGTCTTGATGTTTTGACAGTTCGCAGGAAAGCCACCAGCATGATTATGCTGGACTCACACTATTTCAGGCTGGAAAGCATTAGATCTTCTTACCCCTCCCTTAATCGGCTAAGTGTTTTAATAAAATTTGATTGGGTGTACTTTTTCCTGGATGATATACAAGTTCATATGATGGATGTGGAAAATCAAAAAGTTATCGCTGTTCGAAGTTCAAGCCACCCTTCTCGAGTTGGGAATTTGGCCGTATATGATGTCGAATAGTTTTTTATTTCATGGCTAGAATAAGGAATCCGAAATATTCAAATATTTATAGAAAGGCCATCAGCCAGAAAGGAACCATCAGCGAAAATCAGCGAGATCTGCGGGCTAATTTTTCTCCCGCAGATTGTGCAGATGAACGCAGAAGGGACCATTTAAAAAAACCTTCTCCAGATCGGATTAGGTGTGTCAATAGTTTTTGTTTGAAAATAACCATAGCGAAAATCAGCGAGATCTGCGGGCTAATTTTTTCTCCCACAGATTGCGCAGATGAACGCAGAAGCGACCATTCAAAAAAGATCGACTCCAGATCGAATAAAGGTGTATTCGGTTCACCTGGTTCAAACGGACATAGTTTGCTTGATTCAGTCTAACAGGTCGCAATTTTCGGTCAGGTCGCTACCCAAAGTGACGCATAATGTCGGTAAACTGAGAGATAACAAAGCCGCCAGATGTAAATCCCCAACCATTTTGTTTATGTAGATTAGTACTTTGAATTTATATATAAGTAATGGGCGAATTTAATTCTAAGACAAGAGTACTACTTATCCTCTTTTGGGGCATGCTAAGTTGTTCTCCACAAACTGGGGAGCTCACTTCTCAGCAGGGCATCGGGGCTCCGGCTATAGAACAACCTCCTAAAAACGTCATTCTGATGATTGGTGACGGTATGGGTTTGTCGCAGATCACGGGAGCAATGTACTCGAATAGGAAAGGGTTGCAATTGGAGCGGTTTAAAAACATCGGCTTACAAAAAACGCACTGTAAAGATGATCTGGTTACCGACTCTGCAGCAGCAGCAACCGCGATTGCCAGAGGAATCAAGGCGGATATAAATACCTTTGGATCGAATGAAAAATATACGGCACCACCTACTATTCTGGAAGAACTTAGGGAGTTGGGATGGGCTACCGGGATAGTGGTGACCAGTTCCATCACTCATGCTACACCGGCGGCATTTGTAAGCTATCAACCCTTGCGTGCTATGTTTGAAGAAATTGCCATCGATTTCTTAGAAGCCAAGGTTGACTATTTAGTTGGAGGTGGCCAGCAACATTTTGATCGTAGATCTTCAGATGATAGAAATCTGATCGAAGAAATGAGGAAAGAGCAGGTAGCTGTAAAAAGTTATCTGGATGGAGAATTGGACGACTTCACGATATCTCCAAAGAGTAGGTTTCTCTATTTTACAGCCGATCTTGAACCACTAAGTCGTTCAGCAGGAAGGACATATTTCCCCACAGCTTGTGAAAGGGGTCTTACTTTTTTGCAAAAGAGATCCGATAAGGGATTTTTTATGATGATCGAGGGGTCTAAAATCGATGCGGGAGGCCATGCCAATGCCTCTGAAATAGTTATTGACGAACTGCTGGAATTTGACGACATGGTTGGTAAAATGCTGAATTTTGCCGAAAAGGATAAAGAGACTCTGGTAATAGTGACCGCAGATCATGAAACAGGGGGATTTGCTATTGTTGGTGAAGATGAAAAAGGTGACCCCGAAATTTCTTTTGTTTCAAAGGATCATACTGCAACGATGGTTCCAGTTTTTGCTTATGGTCCAGGTAGTGAAAATTTTACCGGTGTGTATGACAATACTGAAATACATCGAAAAATGCGGCAGGTTCTCAAGTTAAAAGAGCCCCGGAAATGAAGTTTTCTACCATGGGTCTGATAGTCTTCTTCAACAATCTCGGATCTAATTGGAATCGGAATACGATTAATGGAAACTAAACAACTCCACGTCAAGCCAAACGGTGAATAGCGTACAGTTCGGCGAAGTCTATGCATTCTCACATTATACGGGTTGTTTTACCTATGCAATCTGACAAAGATTGAACACAATTACCTATTCAATCTGACAAAAATAGAACATAATTACCTATGCAATCTGACAAAATGCATCTAAACATTGAACATTGATTCAGCTATAGCAGCCTCCTGTCTGCTGAAAAAATTCAGTAAAAGCTCCTCCGGATATCGACGACAAGACTTCCCATCTTTCTAATTCTTCTCTACTATCAAGCCTTCTTCAGGTTTCCATTTGTCGTATTCCATGTAATGGGCAGTAGCCTGAGCTGTTTTCCGGTCAAAGATTTTTTCCACCACGTGCAGGGCACCATCGATACCGGCTGATACACCGGCAGTGGTGATCACCTGACCATTATCCACCCATCGGATATTTTCCAGCACCTCGGTCTTAGTGGCAACTCGTTTTAAATTGTCAATAGCACCATGCCAGGTCGTGGCTTTTTTACCATCCAATAGGCCTGCTTTGTACAAAATAAAAGCTCCGGTACATACCGAGAGTGCGATATCCAGATCGGGAGCTATCTCCTGAATCCACTGGATCAATTCCGGATTTTCACTAACCGGCCCGGTATTGCCTCCCGGCAGTACGAGAATGTCTGGCCGGGGAGCATTTTCAATAGAATATTCCGGTATGATTTTGACAAAACCCTGACTGATAATCGGATCCGTCGATAACGAAACCGTGTATACATTAAAAGCACCCCCTTCCGGTCTGGATGCTGCAAATACCTCTCCGGGCCCACTGAAATCGAGAATCTCCACCCCATCGTGAATAAAAATAGCCACATTTTTCATCCGGCTTTTTTTAATTAATACCATACCACAGACCGGACATGTACCGGCTTCCTGATATAAGATGTTATCGCAAGAGCCATCACCACACGGAGGACAAATAAAAGGGTCATTCGCCGTTGTCTGACTAAAAGCGAGGGTTGATAGGAGGGATATCGTGCTGACAAAAATGAGATTTAAAAAAGTGATCATAGATTTATTCTTTTTTAGTGAACTCGATTCAAATGTTGTATGATCCCACAAACGACAATGAATATCGTCGTGGATACCATTATGATTGGAATTAATGAGAAATTCAAGGCAAGATCGACTTTTTTTGGTTTGATTTCAAGTTCCCTTGAATAGCGAGAGAAAGTGTGGGGAAAAATTTATTGTATGTGAGCTTCTAAGGGTGACCGGATTTGGTTGATCTGCTTGCAGTGGTGGTCTTGCTTGCCTTCGACCCTACTAATCTTTACTGGCTTCTAACACTTTCATATATTTTTGATACTCCCTCTGTACCAGTCCAGGGGTAAAATATCTATTACTTGTAATCAACCATTTATAGTACCATCCTTCTTTAGGATCTTGATCCGGCTTAAGAATATAACTCCACAGTCCAACTCCATGGAACATAAACTGATCTATGGAAATATTCATGGTGAAATGCACATAAAGCTTATCTAATGATTCAAGGTCTTCCGACCCTAATGATTTTGATGCCCCTTTTTCCCGATAACGTAACAAGAAGTATCGATTAGCTCTTTCTATATCTTCATTGAAGCTAGCCCATGTTTTAGC
>JBGTCB010000391.1:0-4819 GCA_041748995.1 Saprospiraceae bacterium
AAGCTATAATGAGCTTATTAACAAGGTAACCTGGCCCACATGGTCAAACCTGCAGCAGAGTACCATTCTTGTGCTCGTTGCTTCATTGATTTTTGCAGTCCTGGTTTTTTTGATGGATACAGCGTCCAAGCAGATCGTTGATTTCTTCTACGGTATTTAACCCCTTTTCTAATGTCAGAGCAAACTACACAAACTACAACAAGTGAAGAGCGGAAGTGGTACTCTCTGAGAGTCATCAGCGGTAAAGAGCGTAAGCTTAAGGAGAGAATTGAACTGGAAGTTAAGCGTTCCGGCTGGAGTGAAGTGGTAAGTCAGGTGATTGTACCGACGGAAAAAGTGTATAAGATCCGAAATGGAAAGAAGGTCATTCAGGAAAGGAATATACTACCTGGTTATATTTTGATCGAGAGCATTCCTAGCAAATTTACGGACGAGATGATTCAGGCAATCTCTGGAATGACCAACGTCATTAATTTTCTTGGAGGCAATACTCCCATTCCAATGAAACAATCGGAAGCTAACCGAATGTTGGGTAAAGCGGATGAATCCGATGAAGGGGATGAAATCATGATCGAACCTTATCTGGAAGGAGAGACGATAAAGATCGTAGATGGTCCCTTTAGCAACTTTGTTGGCGATATCAAAGAGGTGAATGAGGAGAAGAAGAAGTTAAAGGTAATTGTAAAGATATTCGGACGCGGCACTGAAGTTGAACTGAATTTCATGCAGGTGGAAAAACAAACATAATAGAGAAACATTCTGAAAAATGGCAAAAGTAGTTGAAGCACTGATTAAGTTACAAGTGAAAGGTGGACAGGCCAATCCTGCACCTCCGGTAGGGCCTGCTTTGGGTTCTAAGGGTGTAAATATCATGGAGTTTTGCAAACGATTTAATGCCAAAACCCAGGATATGCAGGGAAAAATTACTCCCGTAGTAATTACTGTATATAAGGATAAGAGTTTTGATTTTATCATAAAAACAGTACCGGCAGCTATTCAGATAATGGAAGCCGCTAAACTAAAAAAAGGATCGCCTGAATCTAACCGCAACAAAGTAGGTAAGATCTCATGGGAACAGGTAAAAGCCATAGCAGAAGATAAAATGAGCGATCTCAATGCTTATCGCTTGAATTCAGCTATGCGGATGGTAGCCGGGACCGCCAGGAGTATGGGTGTAACCATAACCGGCACACCTCCGGCGATCAGGGACGAAGAAGAATAACAAATTGATTTATTGGAAGGGAGTCAGTTGTCGCTGACGTTAAAACCTCAACATAATGGCAAAAGTTAGTAAAAAAAGAAAAACCGCAAACGCGCTGGTAGATCGCAACAATCTCTACTCTCTATCGGAGGCAATGGCAAAGGTGAAGGAAGCAAATACCACCAAATTTGATGCCTCTGTAGATATTCACATCCGAATGGGAATTGACCCCAGAAAAGCAGATCAGGCTCTTAGAGGCACCGTTTCTTTACCACACGGTACCGGTAAAACCAAAAGAGTCCTTGTATTATGTACTCCCGATAAGGTAGACGAAGCCATTGCGGCTGGAGCCGATTTTGTAGGTTTGGACGAAATGGTAACCAAAATACAGGAAGGTTGGACTGATTTTGATGTCGTTATTGCCACACCAAATGTGATGGCAGCAGTAGGAAAGATTGGTCGAATTCTGGGCCCTCGTGGTTTGATGCCCAATCCTAAGACAGGTACAGTAACTCCTAATGTGGGAGCTGCTGTGACGGATGTTAAAGGTGGCAAAATTTCTTTCAGAGTTGACAAATTTGGCATTGTCCATTCATCCGTAGGCCGGGTGTCGTTTACTCCTGAAAAACTTGCTGATAATGCAAAGGAATTAATTGATACACTGGTTCGGATGAAACCATCCACTGCTAAGGGTACCTACATGAAGACAATTACGGTGGCGAGTAGCATGAGCCCGGGAGTGAAAGTTAATACCAAAATTTAATTTCATTAGATCAACCGGTATCGTCCAAAATTTTAGAAAAAGATGACAAGAACTGAAAAACAGCAAGCGATAAAAGTCCTGAAGAGAAAGTTTAAGAAAAATAGTTTTTTCTACTTGACAGATTCTTCCAAACTATCGGTCGCTGAGGTAAATGATCTTCGGTCCCGATGTTTTGACCAGGGCGTTGAGCTGAAAGTCGTAAAAAATACTTTGGCTATTAAGGCAATGCAGTCACTGGCAAAGGATAGGGGCTATGATAAATTACACGATGCTCTGAAGGGTCCTACAGCGATCATGTTTTCTGAAAATGCCAGTGCGCCTGCCCGGATCATCAAGGAGTTTAGAAAGGACCATGAAAGGCCAATACTGAAAGCTGCTTATATTGATTCAGATGTTTTCTATGGAGATGATCAGGTAGACATCCTGACTTCATTGAAGACAAAAGAAGAATTATTGGGTGAAATCATTGGCATGCTCGAATCTCCGATACAAAGTGTACTGTCGGCTCTTGATGGTGGCTCGACGATCGCTTCATTACTCACCGCTCTTGAAGAGAGAACTGGTGTATAGGTATGGCTTCCAAGTTATAATGACGCATATATTTTATTGAAACTAAAAATTTAAAAAAACAATTGACATGGCAGATTTAAGTGCTATCGCAGAACAATTAGTAAATCTTACCGTTAAGGAAGTGAGCGAATTGAAGGGCATACTTAAAGATCAATATGGTATTGAGCCTGCAGCCGCAGCAGTTGCATATGCAGCAGGTCCGGCAGCTGGTGGAGACGCCGAAGCAGCACCAGAGCAAACCGAATTTACGGTAATGTTGACTTCATCGGGTGCTGAAAAGCTTAAAGTCGTAAAAGAAGTGAAAAACTTGTTAGGACTTGGCTTGAAAGAGGCAAAAGATCTGGTTGATGCTGCACCTTCAGTATTGAAAGAAGGAGCGTCGAAAGAAGAATCTGAGAGTTTAAAGTCCGCTTTGGAAGCTGCCGGAGCTAGTGTAGAACTTAAGTAATGTATATCTAAGTAACACTAGCCATCCTAAGTAACGTCCAGGCATACAAGTTATAAAGAGGCTTAGTGTGATGTTCACATCACACTAAGCCTACTTGCGTATTTATATCTAAGAGGAATGCCTCTTACGGTTTGATCACTTTAAAATCTATACAAGAATGGCAACGAAAGTTGTAGCTACCCACCAACAAAACGGCCGGATCAACTTCGGTAAAATTAACCTCGCTTCAGCATATCCTGATCTTCTCGAAATTCAGATCAAATCATTTCAGGAGTTTTTCCAGTTGGAAACAACTCCCGATAATCGGGCGAATGAGGGTTTGTATCGGGTTTTTCAGGAAAACTTTCCAATATCGGACGCCAGAAATATTTTTGTGCTAGAATTTCTGGATTATTACGTTGATCCACCCCGGTATACGATTGAAGAGTGTATGCAACGGGGCCTAACCTACAGCGTACCCCTGAAAGCCAAACTCAGGCTATCTTGCAATGATGAAGAACATGTTGATTTTCAAACCATTGTACAGGATGTGTTTCTGGGCAATATTCCTTACATGACTCCGAAAGGTACTTTTGTGATCAATGGAGCTGAGAGAGTAATCGTCTCCCAGTTACATCGTTCTCCAGGTGTATTCTTCAGTCAGAGCTTTCACCCAAATGGTACCAAAATTTACTCTGCCCGGGTCATCCCTTTTAAGGGAGCCTGGATGGAATTTGCTACTGACATCAATACTGTGATGTATGCCTACATCGACCGTAAGAAGAAATTTCCGGTCACTACTCTTTTGCGGGCAATTGGTTATGATTCGGATAAACAGATCCTGGACCTTTTCGGTCTTGCAGAAGAAATCAAAGCTAACAAGAAGTCACTCTCCGCTGCTGTGGGCCGGAAACTCGCTGCACGAGTACTGAGAAAATGGGTAGAGGATTTTGTTGATGAAGATACCGGAGAAGTTGTATCGATCGAGCGAAATGAAATCATTCTCGAACGGGATATCATTTTGGAGGAGGAACATATCGAACAAATCCTCGATGCTGAGGTGGATATGATCATATTGCAACGAGCCGATATCGAGGCAGACTATTCCATTATCTATAATACATTGCAGAAAGATGTTTCCAGTTCTGAACTGGAGGCAGTTCAGCAAATATATCGTCAATTGAGGGGTACCGATCCGCCCGATGAAGAAACCGCGAGGGGTATTATCGATAAGTTGTTCTTTTCAGATAAACGATATAATCTGGGTGAAGTTGGTCGCTATAAGATTAACCGTAAACTAGGACTTACCATCGACCCGGAGACACTGATCCTTACTAAAGAAGATATCATCGAAATCGTTCGATACCTCGTCAGTCTGACCAATCAGATGGCAGAATTGGATGATATCGACCATTTAAGTAATCGCCGCGTTAGAACGGTCGGTGAGCAACTCTATGCTCAGTTTGGTGTGGGTCTGGCGAGAATGGCAAGGACCATTCGTGAAAGAATGAATGTACGCGATAATGAAGTATTTACTCCCATTGATTTGATCAATGCCCGTACTTTATCTTCAGTGATCAATAGTTTTTTCGGTACCAGTCAGCTTTCACAATTCCTTGATCAGACAAATCCATTGTCGGAGATTACGCATAAGCGAAGGATCTCTGCATTAGGACCCGGAGGTCTTTCCCGGGAGCGTGCTGGTTTTGAAGTCCGTGATGTGCACTATTCCCACTACGGTCGTCTTTGTACAATTGAAACACCGGAAGGACCAAATATTGGTCTGATCTCGACGCTTTGTGTGCATGCCAAAGTTAATAAAATGGGATTCCTGGAGACTCCCTACCGAAGAGTGGAA
>JBGTCB010000392.1:0-7113 GCA_041748995.1 Saprospiraceae bacterium
ACCGAAGGAAGTATATAATCTCGCAGCATAAAGTTTTCCACAAAAAAATGTTAATTTTAAAAGAAGCAAAATCTATGATGTTGATAATGAAGTTATCTTAACTTCATTATTTAATGGTCCCACTTCGTGGGGACACTTCACATTGCCCGTTGTGCTTCATTAAATATTAAAATATTATCCCCTATTAAAAAATTACCTTCTAATGAAAAGTATTCTTGTTTCCTCCATTTTGATACTAACCTGCTTTTCATGTAAGAACTCACATCAAGAAACAGTAACATTTGATCAATTATTGGCGAGTTACACGAAAACTAACTATGAGATGAACCCGCTACTTGCAACTCGGGAAGGAATTAATGACTATAATCATCAAATCAACAATTATATCTCTCCGGAATATCTCAAAAAATACATCACTATCAATCAAGCCTATTTGGATAGCTTGGAGATGCTCGACTCGAATGGTTTGAATGAATCAGAACAGTTGAGCATGCAGGTTCTAAGCTATAAATTGAGTCAGGAGAACAAGCTTTTTAATGCAGGCCTGATTTGGGAGAGCTTTTCCATCTATCGCCCTGTTAACCAGTTTCAATTTAGTTTTCCACAACAATTTGCTGTTCTGGCTTCAGGAACCGGGTACATACCATTTCATACAGAAGATGATTATAGAAATTTTATGCAGCGCATGCATGGGTTTGATAAATGGATCGATCAAGCCATCAGTAATATGAGGGATGGGCTTACTAAAAATAACACGAACCCCAAAGTAACTATGTCTAAGATTCTTGCCCAATTAAAGCCTTTGTTTGCTACTGATACCATAAACCACCTATTCTTAAAACCTTTGAAGATGCTTCCTGACGGGATGGATGATTTATCAAGTACTGCATTAGAAAGCGATTACAAAAAGGCCGTGAAAACAGTACTAAAACCTGCTTACAAAAAGCTTCATGATTTTTTGATGGTAGAGTATATCCCGAACCTTAGAGAAGAAGCCGGACTTATTCAAAATGCAGATGGAAAGACAGAATATGCTATATGGCTAAATTATTATACAGATTTTGATGTCACCCCTGACCAAATCTTTAATATGGGACTAAAAGAAGTGGAGCGTATTCGAAAGGAAATGGACTCTTTAAAAACCAGTGTTGGTTTCAGCGGTACCTTACCTGAGTTTTTTGACTATATAAATGCTGATCAAAAATTCAAGCCTTTTAAAACTAAAGATGAGGTGATCAAAAGATACGAAAGCTTTTTGATAAGAATGGAGCCATTTTTAAAAAGTAACTTCAACCTCACTCCTAAAGCAAAATTTGAGGTGCGTGTTGTAGAGCCGTTCAGAGAAGCGACAGCAAATGCGCATTACATGCCTCCTACATCGGGTAATCCGGGAGTATTTTATGAGGCCGTTTCTGACCCACTGAAATACAACGAAATTTACATGGAGGCTCTATTTCTTCATGAGGCCATTCCCGGGCACCATTTCCAAATGGCGATACAGCAAGAACTTGATATTCCTGCATTCAGGAAATCGTATTGGACTACGGCCTTTGGTGAGGGATGGGCTTTGTACATTGAAAGCCTTGGTGCTGAGCTCGGTTTGTATGAAGACCCTTATCAATATATGGGTAGACTAAGTAATGAAATGGAAAGAGCTATTCGTCAGGTAGTAGACCCAGGTATTCATGGCAAAGGATGGACAAGGGATCAGGCTATAGCGTATATTTTGGAGAATCAACCCATATCCCGAGCAGGTGCGGAACAAAAGGTCGACCGGTATATCGTGAGGCCAGGTCAGGCTGTTAGCTATAAATTTGGCGAACAGAAAATATTGGAATGGCGAAAAAAGGCGCAACAGCAACTAGATGGTTATTTTGACATAAAAGCATTTCATGATGTATTGCTGAAAAATGGCTGCCTTCCCATGAATATCATGGAGAAGCAGGTTGAAAAGTGGATTATGGACAACACAAGAACTGAATGAATATAACGAAAGCACAACAAATGCTATGAATCCATACCGCACAAAGTCTGCACGCAACCAAAGTACGGATCATAGCTGAGCGTTGTGGGCAATTGTGATTTGCGTTGGTAAAAGTGAACTAAACAACCCAAAAAAAAAATAACATGGAAGTAAGAAATCGGAGAAAATTTCTAAAGCAATGCAGTTTGACAGCGATTCCACTGCTTCTTCCCCACCTGGATGTTGAAGCTTCAAATCAAAGGCTCAAAAAAGTAGCCAATTTTAACACCATAAATTTCATCTATGATGGTTTAGATTTTTCTCCCCAAGAATATCTTGAGAAGTTAAGTGAAATAAATAATTCCCGACAAATAGAACGTGACTTTTATGGCTATGAGGGAACTACAAAAATATTGGAAATCGAGTTTGGCAAGTTAACTGGCAAGGAGAAGGCCATTTATCTCCCAACTGGTACAATGGCTAACCAATTGGCTATAACGCTTCTTAGTGAGGGGAAAACAAAAATAATCGTTCCTGAAAATTCACATATTTTTAGAGATGAGGCAGATGCTTCTCAGAGTGTTCACAACAAACGATTGGTTCCAATCGGAGAAGGGAGGTCACATTTTGAGTTAGCAGATTTAAAGAGAACAATAGAATATCTTGATAAGAACGAAGTATTTAAAAGTGGATTAGGAACTGTTGTCATTGAAAATCCAATTAGACGCGCTAATGGGGCATTTGTTCCGATACATACAATTAGAGAAATATCAAATTATTGTAAACAAAATGGCATCAAGTTACATCTTGACGGGGCACGAATTCATTTGGCAAGTTCAATTACAAATATTTCCGTAAAGGAGTATGCTTCTTACTTTGACTCCATATACATATCCCTATATAAATACCTGAATGCAGCCGGAGGAGCTATTCTATGTGGCGATTCCAAGATGATTGACCAAGTTCCACATCAAATAAAAATTCATGGGGGCACAGTTTATCAAAATTGGACCAATACAGCAATGGCGCTGTACTACCTTAATGGAATTGAGCAGCGTTGGGACAGAGTTACAGAGTACAGCAAAAAACTTCGCCAAGAATTAAACAAAATAAAAGGTACATTTTTGACAGCTACTATTAATGGGACAAATATCTATCATTTAACGTTGGACACAGAAATCAATCTTGAAAGATTCACTAGCGTTTTAAGGAGTGAACACTCAATCTCACTCGGACATGCCGACAAAAACGGAATTATAAAGTTTGTTGTTAATGAAAGTTTGCTTAGACGAGACATTAATGACATTATTGATGCTTGGAGACAAGCGATTGAAAAGGCAAAATAAGACATGAGTCAACTGCCCACAATAAAATCTTTCTGCAATGGTGCCGTGACGAGTTGGTTTTAAGTTTTATCTTCGTTCAACGTTTCGTTTCATGGGACAGGACGTGGCTTCCAAAAGGCACCACTGCAGAAACACAAACGTTATGCGCAATGCCGCAGGACAGTGACGGCAAAACACGTTAGCACATTTGCTTGCGCACGTTCCATCCCGAAAACCAAGCCAGCAAAAGAGCCAATTGACATCGACATAAACAAATGATGAATGACTACTGATGAGGTAATTCAAAGAGTGAAATCGATTGTAATATTAAATTAAGGGCAAGAGGGCGAAATTTTTGGATCAAACCCTCCCAATAACATCATCAAAATTCGGGCGCAGTTGTAAATTGTCCCCCTCCTGCAAAGTCAATGTGAGAGATTTCCGATAAGTAGGTTCCACCGTTTTGACACGAGTGCAGCACGTAATAAATATAGCTTCTCCACGGTTTCTTTTTTCCAAAAAGTCGATGCATTTTTAAATCTCAAATTAATAATCCTTCTGATTCCCGACTCCACAAGTCCGCTGCCACACAGTAGTTTTCTTTTCTGATAATCAGCATATTGTGTTTTTTCCTGGTGTTGGATATTCCGGTGATACTGACCCCTCAATCCGGTGATACTGACCCCCTCAATTTTTCACCATTTACAAAGAACTTAATGGCATGACAAAATTACAATTTTTTCCTTCTCATGCTTTCACCTTTTAACTCTACTCTATGCGACGTATGTATCAGGCGGTCCAGAATAGCGTCAGCAATGGTTTCATCTCCAATCACATGATACCAATTGGTTACCGGTAATTGACTGGAGATGATGGTGGCTCTTTTAGAATGCCGCTCCTCAATCAGATCTAAAAGATCATATCGTTGCTGCTGCTCCAATTGAGTAAGACCAAAATCATCGAGAATGAGTAAATCAGCTTGGTGTAGCTTATCCAATGATTTAAAAATGCTTCCGTCGACTCTTGCCATTTTAGTTTTTAAAAAAAGTTTCTGGACATTGTGATACTGTACTTTAAACCCTTGGGCACAAGCCTGATGACCTAAGGCCGATACCAAAAAACTTTTACCACACCCGGTTGCTCCGGTCACTAATACAGATTCTCCTTTCTTGATGTAGTCACCAGTTGCCAGTCGAGTGATGATCGATTGATCCAGACCCCTGGCCCCGGAAAGCTGTAGTTCTTCGATCGAAGCTTGATACCTAAACTGGGCCCCGCGAATCAGTCTATCAAAACGGCGATTCATTCTTTGGTCGTCTTCGGATTGCAAGAGCAACGCCATCCCATCGGACAAACTGAGTTCTTGTAGTTTTCTGGTCTCCTCCAGGGTCTGCCAGCATTGATACATGCCATGTAACCGTAATTTGCCCAGTTGTGTTTGTATATCCATGTTTTACATTTTAAAAGATTAAATAAAATTGATTACTTACTGTTTCTTCCGATACCGATCACAATTGATCAAAATAGGATTGTCCTCTTATGTTTGGATGATTGGGTGTCTTCTTCTCTACTTCTTTTGGCTCCTGCTCCAACATATTATTTTGTAGAATATTGACTATAAACTTGTATGAGTAGTTTTGGTGATCGATCGCCATTTGACAGGCTTTATTCACCTTGCTCTGATCGGATTTTTTATATAAATTCAATATTCCATCACAGGTGTTGTATAGTTGTTCGGGGTATTTTCCTTGCTTAAAAATATATTCAAACAACTGATACATTTGAGGCGATTTTGAACTGGCACGCTGCAAATAGTAATCCGGGCTCCGATCTGAATAATGTTGATGTTGGGAGCAAAGGTGATCTCGCACAGACGTGTATTGGCCCGGACCACTCTGTCGGGTATGTACAGCTATTTGTTTGCCTGCACAATCCAAACCATGTTTTTGGTATAAATGATTTTTACTTTTTTGCCAATGTATTGGTAGGGTACACTATAATAATGTCGATCTTCGCCAAGTTTGATATGATTGTTGTTGCGCACGGTACATTGCAGATAATATTTCAATTCGAAAGGTTTGGTTGGCAGGGGCCTAAGCAATGCTTTTTCTTCAGCTAAAAATTTCTCATCCCTGCTGTATGGTTTTTCCTGCATGCGGGTTTGATTGCTTTCCCGCATTTTTTCCTGGATGGCCATATTTAATTCTGTAAGGCTGAAGAATTTATCATTTCTCAGTTTCGCATATACACGAGTGTAAATCAATTTGACGTGATTTTCTACTAATGCCTTATCTTTTGGTTTGCGTACCCGAGTAGGCAATACAGCTACCCCATAGTGATCGGCAAAATCCTGCAATATTTGATTGATATCCGGTTCATATCGATTGGCTTTGGCCACGGCAGTTTTCATGTTGTCCGGCACCAACACCTGGGGTACACCTCCCAGATGCTGAAGGCAAGCTTTTAATGCATAGATAAGATCCTCACTCTTTTGTGAAGGGATCGCTATGACAAAACCATAATCTGAATAAGGCAAACAACATACGAATACGTCGCACCAAATTTGTTCTCCGCTTAATGGATCGATGTAATACATTTTTTCACCCGCAAAATCCATATATAGTTTCTCACCGGCTTGGTGTTCTAAAACCATCGAATGTTTTCCAGCTCGCATATGTTGCGATAAATGATAACAAAATTGAGATCGGCTGTATCCCTTTGGATATTGCTTTCTATATTCTTCCCATAATAAGTATTTGGTCACTCCTTTTTTCTTAAGTTCCTTCACCAAATCAGCGAATTGGTTTTTTAATTGGTCATATCTCCCATCTTTATAAGCAGGATTACCTGCATGAAATTTGGATTCTAATACTGGATTTTCCAGTTCAATCAGGCTCTTTATATCCCATTGATTTTGCCGTATTTTGAAAATATAACTCTTTACTGTATTCTTACTCATCCCAAGGCCCTTGGCTATGGTTTTGATTTTACACCCCTGTTGGTATAATTTTAATAACTGTTTGATCAGACTCATACTTTTTGGTTTTCCCGCCATTTTGTTCTTTGTTTTGATGAAATCACAAAGAACCAATTTCACACTTCAGAATGAAAGCTCACGTCTATCATATAGCTCAAATCGCTGCTATCTCAGGTGGTTGAATTTTCTCCGTTCCTAAAACCAAGAGGTCAACTCCGGATTCTATCCATCATCCTGTATAACCTCCACAAAGGGGTCAGCTTGCTCCGGATTATCCTCCTTGGTCTCAAACACATTTTTCCCTATGCTTATCTCAGGGGTCAGCTTGCTCCGGATTCTATCCAATCTTCCTGTAAAACATTCCACAAAGGGGTCAGCTTGCTCCGGATTTCCCTCCTCACTCCAGGTCTCACTTTCTCCCTTCGGCCATCTCAGGGGTCAGCATGCTCCGGATTTTACCACAACCTTCCGCTTAGGGGGTCAGCTTGCTCCAGATCCAACGACTCAGATCAACTTTCCCAAGGGGTCAGTATCCTCCGGATTCCAATTCTTTCAACTATAATTGAATTCATTCTGTATCTCCTTCCTCAGGTCTTCCTCAGGGGGGTCAATATCTGCCGGATTGGCAGTTTGATGGGTCTATCTGCTTCTGGTTCCAAACCCAAATCATTCCGTAATTAGGGGGTCAATATGGTCCGGAATATCCACTTAAAACCACCGGTAGAGGGGCTTCCTTCTTTAAATTCGGCAACCTGATGGCCTTGTCTTCCTTGTCGTAGATCCTGAATAAATACCGTAATCCATACACCGTGTGTTTAAAATAGCTCTTGGAAGGCGTATCTCCCTTC
>JBGTCB010000393.1:0-4391 GCA_041748995.1 Saprospiraceae bacterium
ATACCGGACATGGTATCCAGGGTCGTCCCAGCATGGGTGCCTGGGCTACCTATGGATTGGGATCGGAAAATGCTAATTTACCAGGTTATATTGTCCTGGATGGTGGCCTGATCCCACCGGGAGGGCTGGATAATTTCAAAAGTGGATTCCTTCCGGCCAGTTATGAGGCCTCGATTTTTAAGGCCCGGGATATTCCGGTAGCCAATATTACACCCCATGAAAGCAATGACGGAATTCAACGCAGTAAAATGCGTCTTGCCAGACAAATGGACCAGAGCCTGGTGGGAAAACTTGGAGATGGGCAGCAGATTGAATCTGCGATAAAAAACTATGAGCTTGCCTATCTCATGCAATCATCAGTACCTGAACTTTCCGACATGTCGGGTGAATCGAAAGCAACCAAAAAGCTCTATGGATTTGAATCAACCGATCCACACACCCGGGGTTATGCAGCGCAATGCCTTATGGCCCGAAGGATGATTGAACGAGGGGTTCGATTTATCGAGCTAACTTGTCCCCGGGTGGAGGCCGATCGTTGGGATCAGCATAATGGGCTGAAAGATGGGCATGAACGTAATGCGCATGCCATCGACCAGCCAGTGGCCGGTTTATTAAAAGATCTGAAAAGCCGGGGACTATTGGAAACCACTCTGGTGGTATTCGGTATGGAATTTGGGCGGACTCCGTTTGCACAGGGAAAGGATGGCAGAGATCATAATCCATCAGCTTTCTGTATCTGGCTTGCCGGGGCTGGTATCCGGGGTGGAAGTATATTTGGAACAACCGATGAATATGGTTATCGGGTGCTTGAACACCCAACCACGATACATGATTTACATGCCACTATGTTTCATTTATTAGGCGTTCATCATGAAAAATTGACATACAGGTATAGTGGACGGGATATCCGGCTTACCGATGTAGGAGGACGGGTAATCCAGGAAATATTGACTTAAGAGGTCTATAGGTTGATGAGGTTTTCCCCGCATGACCTATGATCCAAACCGTTTTAGATTACGTTGTCTGGCTTTTTCCTTTTCCACTTCCCGGTTTTTAGGGGGAGATGTAATTTCGAGATTCTCCAGCAAATTTTTAACCTGGTCAGAAATGGAAATCACTGTCTGATAAAAAATCTTCTCATTGATTTTGGATGGAAAGGAGGATCCACTGACTTTACGAACAAATTGTAAAGCTGAAGCATAGATTTCCTCATCCATTGCAGGTGGATCATAATTAAATAAGGGACGGATATTTCTGCACATTTTGAATTGTAAATTTATTATGAATGACCGGCAGAACATCTACTACCGGGATATCTGGGTTGAGTACGTCAACCCGGGATATTGCATTAGACTTTCTATTACAAGGCAGAACTGCTTCAAATACGGGCACATCATCGATTTTTGATACTCGCCATGATGGTGACCATGCTTACCCATCCGCGAGCGGTTCTTTCGCTCGAAGATCTACCAGATCATCGTTGTGCCTTAGAGGCACAAATCGCTAAGTCATACCCTAAAAACCACTGGAGCACCCTGACGGCATTCGACATCAGGGCCAGGCCCGCTTTATTGCACTTCTGCCTTTCATGACGAAACCCTAATGAATATCCCGGTTAAAAATAACAGATAAATGATCATCGCCAGCCCCTGTTCAAAATATTTTTCTCACCGCTAAAATCCTTAGATGGTGAGGTTCCTATAGTCATAAGAATATTGTCTGCCTTGATTACATATCTAAGCAATTGAAATGAAGGTGGTAAAAACGGTTTTATTAATTTCACAGAACAAGCTTTGGAGAATATGCCCATTCGCCGGATTCAGATTTTAATGGTTGCACTAATAGTCCTGTACATGACACTGGTAGTGGTTAATAACCTGACCGATTATAACTCCAATTTCATGTTTGTATCGTCGGTGACTTCGATGACGGATACCTTTACAGAAGATGCTCAAAGCTGGCGAGCAATCAACCAACCGGTTTTTCATCATATATTTTACATCACTATCATCATCATTGAAGCGATTATCGTAATTATGTGCCTGATAGGGATAGCATCGATGTACCGGAACAGATATGCCTCGATGGTGAAGTATCAGGATGCAAAAAAATGGAGCATTTATGGAATTGGCCTGGGTATTTGTCTATGGTTTGGAGGTTTTATCAGTATTGGTGGAGAATGGTTTTTAATGTGGCAATCCAACGATTGGAATGGCACCCCAACCGCTTTTCGTAATGCCATTTTTTTTCTGCTGACCCTGCTTTTTGTCGTCCAAAAAAATGATCAGTCAGATTAATCTTAACCTACCAGTTCAGTTTCCTGTTTAAATAATTCCTTGGGCATATCATCCTGCGAACGGAAATCATTTAAAGCCATTTCCTTTTGTATTTCCCGAACCGTTTTCCTCGATCCATCATGACTCCAGCCGGGCGGACCAAAAATATACATGAATTTAGCCTTAAGGGTTGGGGCTTTCACTACGTCTCGCCAGATGTCTTTATACTCATGAGTCAGTATCTCCAGTGGACTATGCGATGATGGTGGATGCAGCACTCCAAAACTAACTTTATTCGATTCATCAAGATCTTTAAAGGTTCCAAATAAACGATCGAATAAGTTGAGATATCCCCCATGGTTTTTATCAAGGTATTCCAGGTTGGAGGAATGATGGACATAGTGGTGCTTGTGGGTATTCAAGAACTTCTCAAGCCAGCCCATTCGGGGGATGAATTGGGTATGTAATTGGAATTGCCAGAACGATTCAATGATCATACAGGTCATAACCATCACCGGATGGAATCCGATCATGGGCAACCACATATAGAAAAAAGGTTTGTAGAACAGAGTGACCCAGCCATTACGAACTCCGGTACCGAGGTTGAAATTTTCTGAAGAATGATGGACAATATGAGCCGCCCAGAAGAAACGAATTTCATGATTGGCCCGATGAAACCAATAATAAGAAAAATCATCAAGAACCTGACAAATCAACCAGGTATACCAGGCCCAGCCAAAAGCAGAATACCCCAATAAATTGGTATGAACACCATTGACTTCGGGATTAAAAAAGTAGTAAACTAAATAAAAAAAGCCTAGTGTCAGGGCTTTGGTAAAAACAGCTATGAGAGCTGAGCCGATACCGAGACTACTACTTGCAGCCAGGTCTTTCCACTCATATAATTCACGATCGTATCGAAGACTGAAGAAGATTTCGACCACAATTAAAATGACAAAGCAAGCTCCGCCAATGGTCTGAAGATTGGTAAAATCCATCTGTAACTGTTATAGATAAAGGATCATTTACTAATTAACCTACTAAATGTCAAACAGGTTCGGAAATAACTCCGGGTCCGATTCAGCCAATTTAACAGGAGATTTTTTTGTATTTGAGTATCACAGATAACTGAACTGATGGTAATCCAGAGTAACAGCAATCCGGTAATCGATTCAAATGTACTTAATTACTTCCAAAAACCTAACAAATAAGCATATAATCCGGATATCATTGGATTTGGGAACTGTACTTCCTGGAAGTTCTCCGGTATTCAGGGGAATAATCCTTTCCTTACCCGGGTCGGATATCATTGACCAACAACGGACTGTCGACGTCGATTTCCGGATCTGACTACTTCCGTTCCATTGAAATTGCCCAGGCTACTTGTGGTCTGCACTCACCACACGACTGCATTGGGGCATGTACCTGTGAGTTGCGTTAGGCCAGCCTGTAATAAAAAGAAACAGTTCGTCAGTAGAGCGTGATGAACAACGGTTAAATTTATTAAGAATTTTCTTAGGGTTAACACCCTGTTAACGAACACGTTAATGTTGGATTAAATAGGTTCCTTGCGGCTCAGTTGTTGAAACCAGATGTCTAATTTATCGTCCAATTGTAAAACATTAAAGAAACCACCATGAAAAATTTAATACTACTGATAACTACCCTGTTGCTCGTTTCAGCTTGTACCAAAGAAGGAATCATCCGTCGAAAGGAGAACAGACTCATTGGGTCCTGGGAATTCGAAAGGGTCTTTTACAAGAGAGATGCTGCGCTCTTCCGGGATAATATTACTCATGAGTATGCTAATGATATCGTCGAGTTTTTTCCCAACTACACGGCGATTTATGATGATTTTTCCCTGCGGACTACTTTTGCCGGAGAATGGAATCTTATTATCGATGAAGATGATGTTTATGATAACAGTAACTCTGATCTGGAGTTTTTTGTTGATGCTGTCTTCTTCGATTTTCTTAACCGGGAAGACTTTTATGTCTTCGGGAGTATCGATAAACTGAACCGAAACAGACTCAATCTTGAAAGTAGTGACCGGCTTGGTAAATATACTTTTAAGTTAAGAAGATTGTAAACTCCACCGGCTGAAGGGAGCAAAGT
>JBGTCB010000394.1:0-25267 GCA_041748995.1 Saprospiraceae bacterium
CAGTGGGGGAAATAGACCTGAGGATGAAATATTTGTATAGGGAGGATCCGAATGACCCGCTTGAAAAACAACAAATAATGATCCATATGGAGGTAGGGTAACGGGCAGGCTGATATGATGATCTTCTTCCCTGTATATCCAAACCGGTGCGATCTGACCGTCCACCGGATTCCATATTTCCGGTATTTTATCCTGTTGGCGAAAAAGGCATTGACGTGATATCCAATGCTCCGTCGTATTTCTGATTAAATAAAAATCGATCTGATCTTTTTGATAGTGCGTATAATCCAGAACTGAAAGATCTGCATCCTCATATCTAAAATCGACCGCGATCTCTAAATATTCCAACACCTGAAGCGGAGTCGCTCCAGACAATACTTTTGCCATTGCTTTATTGTTCTCAGACCGATCTGTATTCCAGGTTGTCCAAAGTTGATCGATATCCTGTTGGGAAAATTTAAGGTCTGGTAAATTTACCCTATGGGCAACCCGATTTGGTTTATCAGAAATGATCATAGCTCCTTGCCCGGCTAATTCCTTGATTTTTAGAAAAACTTCCGGATGGATTGCATCTTCCGGTTCAAGAACCAGTAATTTAAATCCCTGACCACCCGGTAATATGACCTGGCCATCTTTGGTGGTCAATTGTTTTAAAATCTCTGTATTAATGACTTCGTAATCGTAACCAGGTGCTACCGAGAACCGGCCATTTTTGTGCCCGGTATAATTAGGAATTGCATCACCGTAATAATAAAGCACGTCAGCCTTAAACTCACCTTCCTGAAGAATATAGGAAATTCTCGACAAGTACTCGGTGAATGGTTTGATTTTCTTCCACCACACTCTCTTGTCATTAAAATGGGTACCGGCTGCATAAACAATACCAGGATACCCGGTTCCCGCCGGATTATGACTAAATCCATGCACGACCACTTTGTTCATACCCTCACAAAATGCCCGGTCACCGGAGGGTTTCATTTCAAAAGGTCCCTCCTGCCAATGTTGAAAGGAAGTAAAAGCCTCCTCTTCTACAACCCCACGGCCATATATATGAGAAGCCGCAGAAACTTCTTTGACCATTCTTAGTATATCAATGCCATCATCATTTAACCGGTTGTGATTGATCCAGAATTCTCCCCGGGGCAGATCCATAACTCCCAGGGATTTTAACGGTTCTGCCGGCACATTATGAAGCGGAAAACCCGGACCACCAGATTCTGAATTAATCTTTAAACCATGTTGATTGCTTACTCTTTTAGCCGTCCGGTAAAAATTATCGATCATTAATTCGGAAAGGGTGCGTCGAAAATCCTTTTTGAAATTTTCGGTAATCTCCCGGGGAAACAATTCCTCATCAAAAAGTGCCGGGATCAATTTGTGAATTTGATAACCATTTAATTTTTCAAAAACTTCCGGTAGCGTGGGTGTCCAGGTAAAGCCGGTGGCCTCGTAACTCGCCAGATAAAAACTTTTTAAAGCAGACTGACTAATATCATCACCCAGTATTGTCTTGAGTTTGTCGATAATATAGGAAAAATGCGCCTCGGTTGATTGAGCATCAAAATGGTCGATGATCGGACCGGTGGATCGCTCACTGGGTAATTTTAATTGTTCGCCGGAATTCGAACAAATGTAGCGGTAGATCTGATATGTTCCTTCATGCGACCATTCAAGCGTTTCCGTATCCGGATTAAAATAGGAGGTTACATTAATAATATCGGCAGTGTCTAAAGGGATATCCGCTCCCACCGGTAGAGCGAGGACAACAATTTCTTCATAATATTCCGGGCGTCCATTGGCAGCAAATTTTATTAATTTTTTACCTCCCCGATCATCTGTCTGCCCGATTTCAGGAAAGTTTAACTTCAGATTTCTTCCTGATCCGTCTGGTGTCACCGAAAAATAAATCGACTTGGCGGAATTTTCGGGAGTGGTCCAGCTACCGCCTGCATTCCAGCTACTCGCCAGATTCAGGCCGGCAGACATTTCCAGTTTCTCAGCCATTTCCAGAGCTATCCGGATCGACTGCAGGGATTCCTCACCCAGGAAAGCTGGTCCTGGTTTGACTTCCGTGTCGTGAGTGGGAACCCCAATTTCAAAAATATCAAATCCCGATAGACCGGCTTCTTTCATGGCAAGCATTTCCTCTTTAATCCTTACGGTATCGACATTGCCATTTAACCACCACCAATAGGTTTTTGGTTGTGCACTCGCCGGAGGATTTTGAAAACCCTGCTTCATTTGATTTAATATCTGAGCATCCAGGTTGTTTGCAAAGGATAACAGACACCCGGTCAGAAAATAGATTATATATTGTTTTTTCATACGGCAAATCGTTTTTCTCCCGAATTCCTGGAAAATCCTTGGATTGAAATACTTCCTTCGGAAATCTACGCAAAAATTAATCTCCTTTTAACCATCATCACGTATGATAACTGCTTCGATATCAAGGAAATTTGCTAATTTTTTTATGGTGCTGGCATGATGACCAATGCCGAGGGCAAAATGATGGGTCGGACCCTCTTTGATCCAGCGATGCAGGAAAGTCTTCACATCAGGTTTAAAAAATCCCCGGGTATTGGTATTGCCAGTAGGGGGTATAGGCCCTTTGACCGATTCTCCTTCCGCAATGACAAATTTAAATTGACCATTGTAAGTCGAATTGATAGATAACATCGTAATCGGACCTTCCTTGATCTTAAATTCAACTCCCGCCCCTTTGCCAGGTTTACCATGGTATTTTTTCAAACTTCGCAAAACTGGTTTTCCTTCCGCTATAGAAATATTGTGAGGACCATCGTGGCCAACCAACACAAAACCCTCATTAAAATCTACCGGGTGAAATTCGGCAAAACTACCTCCAATTCCTAACCGGTCCATAATCAACAGTGCCACTAAAGTCTTAAGATCAGACTCTCCGCACATCATAAATCCGTGGGACGTCAGGATCGAATTGCCCACAATGAGATTGGACATCACCCTTTGCAGTTCGCTATTCTCCGGACCATCATAGTAATAAGCCAGACCATCTAGATTTTTTTCTTGCACAAAATGGTTTAAAGCCACACTCACTTTTGCCGCTATGCGTAAATCATCTTCCCGGAGTTTCATGGAAATGGGGTCGGAAACCGGATCCGGAGTTTCAAAAAATTCCAAAATAAAAGTTTCAACTTCTTTAATCTCCTCTTCCTGTGCCTTTTCATAACAGGAAAATATTTCATTTGCTTCGCATTCGACAATATGGCAGCCAAAAGCCGATGTAAGCATGGTGGGATCCGTATGCATATCAAGCATCGCGTTTATCGGATGGCCTAAATGCCCGAGGTGGGCATTTTTAAGCGTATGCAGAACCCTGGCAATGCGAAGGTATTCCTCCAGTTCCGCATCAGCCTCCGGATCGTCATATAAAGTACCAATAATCATATCCGGTACTTTTTTACCCATCCGGACGGCTACTCCCGCAAATTCTGGCAATGAGCAAATGTCGTCATTGACCAGCTGCATGTACGTTGTCGCCTGATCATAATCCAGTGCTTTCCGGGGTTGCAGTGCACATAAAACCACCGGAATATTTAAGGTCTTGATAATGATGCCGAAAGTACCGGAAGTGGCATAAGTAAGCATATTGCAGAATATCAGATCAAGATTGGCCGATTGAAGCTTTTGCACCGTCTCATAAGCCCTGGCAGGATTATCAACCATCCCAAAGTCAAAAACTGTCGCATCATGATTTGACAGCTTTTCTTTTAATACTTCATGCTTCTGCATAAGCTCATCATAGAGTCCTTCAAACTGGCTCCAATACTTGTCATATCCTACCCCAAAAATACCGATCCTGGGTCTTTCCTTTTCAAGATTTCTTTGCATAAAAAGAAGTTTAAATATTGATTTTAAATGTATCCTGGAATACTCTCATGGCTGGTATTCAGAGTTTACATATTAATTAATCGAATCTTAGGAATCGAAAAGATAAATAAAATAAAAGCAACCGTATACATGGATCCAGCATACAACCACAATGGCTGGTAAGTGAAATTCATAATAATCAACCCCATGAGGGGATTAATGATCAGGGCTGACACAGCTCCGGCACTTCCGGAAAAACCGACGATGGTGGAAGTAATTTTTTTTCCGAACAGATCACTGATCGAGGTGATGTAATTGGTGATCCATAGTCCATGAGCGAAAAATACGGTGATCAGCATCACCATGACCCATTCGATAGACGATAAATATTGAATAAACATTGCGGGAATAGTCAAAAGAGCCGCAAAACCCATGACACTTTTCCGGGCCCAGTCGAGACTTTTCTTTCTCTTCAATATTTCATCTGAAATAAATCCTCCCAACATATTGGAAATACCCATCGCCAGGAATGGTATCCAGAATAATTTTCCTATCTGGTTCAAATCGATACCCCGCACATCATTCAGATATTTGGGAATCCAAAACATATAAAAATAAAAAATGGGATCCAATAAAAACCGGATTAAAATAAATACCCAAACTTCGCGAACTGTTAGAATCTTACGTAGATCGCTCAGTTTTAGATTCGCCGGTACGTAAGGAACCACAGTCTCCGTTGATTTCTCAAGGACGGGTTTCTTTCTTGTAAAAAATAACCACACCAATACCCAGATAAATCCAAAGATTCCGGTTATGAAGAAGACCCCTCGCCATCCGGTATAAGCAATCAGATAGACGCATAAAGGAGGTGCAACTACCGCTCCCAGCGCAGCTCCACCTATCGCAATGCCATTTGCCAAAGCCTGGCGTTTCTCAGGAATCCATTCAACTACGGCTTTAATTGCTCCCGGAAAGGCGCCACCCTCACCCAGGCCCAACATAAAGCGGAAAGTGAAAAAATGAAAAGCGTTGTTGGCCAGACTATGCAGGACCGTTGCCAGGGACCAGAAACCCACGGAAAATGCAAGGCCCAGCCGGCTTCCATAGCGATCTATGAGGATACCGCCCAGAGTAAACATCAAGGCATAACTAATGAGGAAACCGGTATTTATGAAACCATATTCGGTGTCCGTGATCTCAAAGTCCTCTTTGATCCGGATGATGGACACCGATAAGACCTGGCGATCCAGGAAACTCAGGGCGGTGGCCAGAAAAGCCAGGAACACAATGATCCATGGTAAATATTTCGGTTGGCCTGTCATCTATCGAACCTTTGGTGCTGCCTTTTAGCTACTCAAAATCCCAATCATCGGTCCGGAAGCTCGAGGCTGGCAAACCTTCCGTATTATAGAGTTCGCCGACTATATAGTCATCAAAGGCATAGCGAACGGCAACCGGGGTTGCAACCCGATCTGAAATCAACGTAATCCCCTCCCGGGTGATAAAAGCCTTTGCCTCAAAAAATCGTTTATTCTCGCCAGCCACAGTAAAGTTCTTTAACTCTTTACCAAAGGTGGTCAATCCATTTTGAGCATGGTCGAAAGTCAATTTTACCAGACTTCCCTCAACTGTCATATCCTTTAGGACCGGTCCCGAATATTCAATACCTTCTTTCCCATATGTTTTTGCCAAAGCCCAGTAGGCTAACCGTTCGCCCGCGGCTTTTTTATCAGCCGGATGGATATTGTCTTTTTCACCTGCATCCATCAGGCAGGCCATACCGGAATTTGGGGTTACTTCAGAAGCTTTCAGTTGTGCCTCCCGGAGATACGCTGAATTGATACCGTCGGGACCATAATCAAAAGGAGCAATCTGGGCATAGTAGAAGGAAAAATCTCCGATTCCCCATTCAGCGCGCCAGTTTTCAATTAGACCCTGCATCAACTTCTGATACTCTTTCGGTTCATTTCTATTTGATTCACCCTGATACCACAATGCCCCCCGGATGGCATATCCGACCATAGGAGCTATCATACCGTTGTATAGGACGGTCGGTGTTTGTTGTGAAAAATCGCCCTCCAGATTCTTTTCCGGCAGGTTCACCCAATCGAAAGGTTTGATGCCCATCTCACTCATCCAGGGCTCAATTCTCGTGCCTCCCCAACTCGAACAGATCAGGCCTACCGGCACGCCAAGAGCCTTTTGAATCATCCGGCCAAAGAAAAAAGCAGTAGCACTAAAATCGACTACATTTTCGGAAGTACACATCTCCCATTCACCTTCAAAATCAGTGGCTGGTGTAAGAACTTTGGTCCGGGTTACCGTAAAAAGACGAATATCATCACTTTGCGAGGTAGCAATTGCTTCATTGGAACCCAGTATGGGTTGATTATGATATCCTTTCATTGGCATCTGCATATTGGACTGTCCGGAACAAATCCAGACCTCACCAATCAGGACATTATTTAAGGTCATTTCCTTTCCATCGGTAATTGTAATCTGATAGGGTCCACCGGCAACAGGTGTTTTTACTTTTACTTTCCAGGATCCATTTGGATCTGCTTTGGTAGAATACGATTGATTATCCCAGGAAGTAGTTAGTTTAATGGATTTAGAAGGTGTGGCCTTGCCCCAGATACCTGCTTCGGTCTGTTGCTGCAGGACCATATTGTCACCGAAAATGGCCGGTAATGTGACTTCGGCCATAGATAAACTCACTATGAAGAACAGAGTGAGGACTGAAAAACTGGTTCTCAATAAATTTTTACGAATCATTTTCTATCTGGTTAGTTCTTGATTTTTCTGGCGAAAGAAGAGAGTATGGGTAAAGTCGAAGAAATCTGATCTGGAATTCACCCTTTATTTTTCTCAAGCATCCGGGTTATCCGATTGCTGAATAAATATACAGTTTCATCAGAGAAAATGAACTTCCTCCCATAAAGATTATAGTTTGGGTCTAGGCAAGAATTCAAACCGCTGACCAGAGGCAACAATTAAGAACTGAAGACTAAGATCTCACATCCCTACACACCAATCAATGGCCTGCTCCAAAAGTTTGTTAAAGTTAGGGTCTTTAAACGCTTCGGGTCCATGGCCACCCTGCAAATAAACCACCTGATGTCCCTGATATGGATTCACCCATCCCAATAGGGGTAAGCTCATAGGATGATCGGTCGATAAAAGAGGATGCACATCAGGGAGGATTTCGCAATTTCCATAAGTCTCATCGTGGATGGTGAAGTCCTGCAAGCCTTTAGTTATGGGATGGTCATGATCAGTTATTTTGACAAAAATCTGCTCATCATGTTTGTAAATGGAAAGCCGGGAAGAGTCTCTGGTGTGATATTTACCTCCGACAATCAAAGCAAATTCCGGCCAGTCCTGGTAAGAAACAATACTATGATGCAAAAACAACATAGGCTTGCGATCGGCCACCAGGTTTAAATAGGCCTTTTTCTGACCTTCAGTAATCGAGTCATACATATCATAAAAAACCAACAGGTCGTATTTTTCAACCTGCCCGGACTCAATCATTTCGTTCGCTTTAGGTTGGACGATCTCCTCGTAGTGGACTCCTTCAATCCGGTCAAACATGCCAAAGAATTCCGCCCGATCGAAACCATGGCCACCGGTTACAATCATAATCTGGACATCACGCTGAGCGGTGAGAGAGAAACATATACTCAGCAATCCGGATAGGATTAATAGTCTCATGGTATAGAGTTCATTGTAAATAATCAGTTCAATTTAATCAAAAAATTAGTTCCTGAGAAGTAACTTTATTCTGTGAACCAAGAAAGGCTAAGGCTCCATTTGAGGCATTGCACCATTTATTTGTAAAATACGATGTATCATCGCACTTGGTACCTACATCGCTTAAGATCCAATTAATTAACATTTGGAAGAGAAATTCCAGACATCAATTATCCATCCCCATTACATTCTTTCACTCGTAACATTAGTGATGGTATAGAGGTAAATGATTACACTTATTGCTCACAAACATCACTATCACGGGCTTCAGACTAAAAGGTTCGGTTGAAACTGAAGACTCAGATGCTTTTAACGTAACAAATTTTCAGCCCCTTTTTAAATACCCTTCTAGGTCACAACCATATTTCAATTATTTAAAGATAAGATCATACAACATGCCAATTGAGATGAAAAAAGCACTAAAGGAAACTACACCTACAATTCCAATCAATGCTCCTTTGCCAAATTCTTCTCCATCCTTCTTACTCTCTTTCAACCACTTTAATCCTTTTTTATCTCTCACTACTTGGTAGAATAGATAGAGCGTATAGTAGCCAAAGAAACCTGCAATAAGTCTTCGAAAAATAATTTCAATAAAAAACTCACCAATCAAATCCATTATTCCTCTCTGTTAACTGCTTTCCCAGTAATCTTGGTAGCGTTGAAAATAACGTTGCCGGTCTGTACCTTGCTATTGGCCGTATTTATACCTGAATTCATCAGTTTGTTTAGCCTGCCTCTAATCCTAGGATGAGTCCTTGCCACAACAGTTCCTTTAAATTTCCTGCTAAATTGTGTAGCATTTAGTCTCTGTAGAATCGTTAAACCTTGTGGAGAAATCGACTGGGCAACAGAAGTCGCTCTTCCCAATGGAATTACTGTTGCGGCAGTACCAACAAAACCCATGATTGCTTCATCACCTGATGTAAAATTACCTGCAAGATGGGTTGTCCTAGTATCCAGTGGATTAAGTGATTGAAAGGTTAGCCAAAAATCATCCGCAAAACCAACTGTCACGCGTCCTAAGAATCCGCTCTTTTCGGCCCTTTCAAACAAATTTGGTTCATGTTGACTTATCGATGGACCAGTGTACGAAGCTGTGGATAAATATTCTACTTCTCCCTCTGAATTTTTTGATACAGATCCACTTTCTCCAAACCTAATTGAGTAAGAACCATCTTTATCTTTTCTTATTTTTCCTCGCCTCACTTCTCCATCCTCAGATCGCTTGCGATACCTCCTTGCTTCCCTGCCAGTTTCAAATAAGCCAAAGGGATCTGTATATGATAAGGGATTATTAAACCCATATCGAAATGGATTTAAATCAGGGGCCCAGTCAGCAAGTGGATCAACCGCCGTCCATCTCCCCACACTCGGATCATACCATCTCGCCCCATAATCATACAAATTCAATGCAAAATCCTCATGCAGCTCTTTACCATTATACCGGTATTTATTGGTACTAGCGGTAAAAGCTCCCTCCATCTCCAACCCAAAAGGATAGTAATGATTCTCCTGGATTAAGGTCGCCGTCCCACTCACCATCTTAAACATCACCCGACTGTTTCCAAGATGGTCTTTGATAGTGTAATGATACTCATACGATGCACCACTGGGTATTGCCCGGCCATCGCTGTGATAAAGAGCTTCCAAATTGGTACAGTTGTACTCAATATCGCCAAGATAAAATTTTTCAGTCGTGGTGGTGCCATTAAATGTTTTCTTTTTCCATTTGACGCCATTGGCATCGTAGGTATATTCAATATAATTAGTGGCGCCAAACGCAAATTTTAGAGGAAGATTGAGATGGTTGTTGTAAGTAGTAGAGGTAATGGCCCGGTAGCCGTCGGCATTTACATTTCCATTATTGTCGTAAGTGTAGCCGGTAGAGCCGGTGCTGACCTTTTTAAATCCCTTTGTAATTAAAGAGCTTTCTGTAATGGTGCTCAACTGATTACCGTGGGTAGCGTCATAATTGTAGGTAAGCTGATCAATAGCTCCATAAGTCGTACTCACCAGTCCATTGCGATTGAGAGTTTTGATATTACCATTGAGATCATAGGTAAGATTTGACACGCTATATTTATCCGTACCCGAATTGCCCACCCATGAACTACTGATGTACTCCCGATAACTGCCCGCGGTTATACGATTTAATCCATCGTAGGTGAAGCCATACCCGGCCTGATTGCCTCCTCGCAGCCACTGAATGGAGGATATATTTCCATTAAAAAGTCCGGTAGCCTGAAGACCTGTCACTGCTGTATTGTAATTGATCTGCATGGAAAATAAATCTCCCGCAGGAGATGCCACATTATTTATTTTTGTCATCCAACCCCGGATGTTATAGACATAGTCTATAGTTTGACTGGAAGCCAGCATTTTAGTTTTCAGGTCGTCCTCCTCATTATACGTATTTTGAGCAATAGTAACTTCGGCACCCGTATCACTGATCTTATGATAGGTATTTAATAAACGCCCGGCATGATCATAGGTAAAGCGTTCGTTGATAATGGCACTCTTAGCCACACTATTAAGCGTTGCTGCATGCTGTAATCTCTTCTTCAACACCCAGCCGGCAAAGTGGAGTTGGGTCCAGCTTAGATCCGTGCCATAAGGATGCTCTGTACGCATATGTATTTCCCTTCCGTATTTATCATAAAATGGATAATTAGCGGTAAATATCGTTGGTGCCGCACCGGTTGTATTTAACACTCCTGCCTTACTACCCGTACTCATACCCCGGGCAAAGATATAGGCAGTTGCCGGGTAGCTAGCTGCGTCGGCCGAGGGTACCGAATATGTTTTATTGTCAGTATAATTCCCATCAAAATCGTAATCATCATAATACATCACTGTATAGATCTCCGTAAGTGAGACGGGAAATGATAAATTAGTCGTATAAAAATGCCCGGTTGTGCTCCTATTTTCATACAAAGCCTGAGTGGCAAGGGGCGTTCCGGTACCCGTAAATTTTCCCGTAAGTACAGGTCTGCTTAATATATCATACTTGGTAAATAATTTAAATCCATTTGGATCGACTGACATTACTAACCGGTCTAATCTATCATAAAAATATCCATGAGTTGCTTTTTCACCTGGTACTTTTTTTGTTAGTAATCTATAGCGCCCGTCATAGGTATTGAGAAAGCTATGTTTTAAAATGGCGGCGGTTGTATTGATATTGGTCGGGGTAGTATGAAGAAGACTTGAAGCCTCCGGTTGAATGACCTGAGTCACATTACCATAGTTATCATATAAATAATACGTTTTTGCACCACCTCGGTCTTCCATTACCTTTCTACCGAGTAAATCGGTAAAAGTGATCACTGTTTTCAGGTCCTCATCTTTGACTTCCGTTTTAAATAAACGGTTTGCCCCATACCATGTATTGGCAGTAATAGGAATACGCACCTCATTTGCAACATTAAACATGTATTTTGCCGAAGTTGGTTTTGCATTCCAAATACCGGGATTTTTAGATCCCTGATCACGCGATAAAGGTGACACTTCCAAAATTGACTCGGTAAAAGCATTGGCTCCATCTGGGTCACCGTAGGCAGTAGTATAAAATGAAGACTGTTCAGTGGTGACCGCAGTACGATACGAATTGTTGATCGCCGTACCCGAACCACCAATGGTATAGGGCTTAAAAGCACGATATTGTCTGCCATAGGTATCGAATCGAAGATAGGTGACCAGATCGAAGGATGTGGGAGAAACATCCAGAACAACAGTCTGATCAGGTCGTCCCAGACCATCAAAATAGGCCAGGCTGCGTACAACATCAGCACCTGTCAGGGCCGACGCATTCAATCCGGTTGTTACGCCACTTTTCTGCACATTCCTCGTAATAATACCATTGTAAGTGCTTGGGTTGGAATAGTAATATTCAACCATGGTATTGTAGTGGTCATTTACATCCAGTGATCCGGTGAGCCGGTTTAAAGCATCATAGACAAAACGGTGAGATTTGCCATCGACATCACATATGCATTGAGGCAGGTAGGTTTTTCGATCATAGGAAACAGTTTTCATTTGAGCATCCGCCGGATATATGCGCAGTTCGTCAATAAATGCATTTGCCGCTATATTAACAGCTACCGTACTACTGACCGTGATGATATGTTCGGAGTATGTCCACCCTCCGGCATGGTTGGTATCCGTACCCACAATTGGGCGATGAACCGTAGCATTAGGAAGTGAAATGGTTCCAGCTTTTGAATAATAGGATACAATGTACTTTCCAGCCGTTAGGGTCGGACTAGTGATCGTGGCTGCTACATTAGGGTTGTAGTACCCATGGCCAGTGGCTCCTCCACTGGTGGTGTATTTGACCTGTGCAGCGATGATACCAGTCCAACCTCCCTGATAGGCATCTGAAGTATCAAAACTGGTATAAGCAATTTCAGAAGGAGTGGCATTGATTGCAACAGCGGTCAGTCTTGCACCGTCACTGCTGTAAATATAACTATGATCGATATCCTGATCACGTCGACCTGATTTAACATTGCCGTTGACGACGTCATAAGAGGTGATGGTATCCTTTTTCGTATAGCTTCCTGATGCAAATTTTTCCTGCATACCGTTGGGAATGAACACAGTACCAGTGGCAGGGTAAGATTGTTTGGTGCCATATACCTGGTTTCCATTGACATAATAGGTCACTTCTACCGGTTCATTAAGCATCCGGCGAGATATCATCGTAGCTGGCACATTCGTCGCATTGGGAAATACATATACTTCCTTTCGAAGTACAGTATCACCCTGGTTCTTTAACTCAACAATAGTGGGCTTGAGAACCTTACTATTTCCGTAGGTATATATCAGCTTCTTTATCAAAGAAGTCTGTGTCGCGGTATATGGTTTGGAATTGTAAGTTGTCACTTCTGCTTGGACCAGGCGAGTGCGCTTAAACAGGTACGTATAAGTTCGCTTAAGTTTTTGGGTGTAGGTTTTATTGCCGAAACTGCAACCGCTGGTCCCGGTTCCCGTGCCACAACACTGCAATCTCCATTCCCAACTGCTTGAACCTGATTTGCAAAGTAACAGTTTATTATCCTGCGTATTGTCTGCTTCAGCAATTAAGCTGTAATAGATGCCAAGGCCTGTAGTAGATATATAGGTGTAATCCGTCTGCTCCAGAAGATTTGCTGCTGCATCATATTGCTCAACCTTGGTAACCTTTCCGTTGTCGTTTGCAGTTGCGGTGAAAGTATATACAGTTTTTCCACTATTGACTTCTTCCACTCTGGAATAGCCAACGTGTGAGCCACCTATGCGACCGGTAGTGTTGATAGGATTAGCGTATACGGTAACAGAAGTACAAAAATAATCATATCCATAGGGATTACATAATTCGGATGGCGTAGGGAAATTATGGAAGGTGCTGGTTTTGGCAATAGTAAAGCCATTCAATAGAACACCACTTGATGTCGAACCATTGCTTAGCTTATAATTAAAAGTCTTCTGATAAGCAATTGTCCCTGATACGGCATAATTCTTTAGTGCTTTTACTCTAAGGCCACCTACCATGGTCTGACAGTCGTGATAGGATGGAACATCGTGAGGCTCATAGTCAATTACAGTAAATCCACCTGTGGGATAGGTAACACTTTCCAAAATACGTGCTTTCATTAGGGTACTACTTGGTTTTCGATCGGCAGCGGGATATGTATTTCCACCTGTGCAAGCATCGTGATATGTCGGAATGAAATCGTTGGTAGAACTATTAGCGTTCGCATATCCCCAGTAATCCTGTTTTAGAGAACCTGGGGGAGGGAGCGCCGTAATGTTATAGCTAAAGGTATAAGCAGGTTTCGTCAGTCCGCCATTAGACTCTTGTATGGAATTTAAAAATAGACGATTATCGGTACAAGCTTGAATTAATGTCCAGGTCAAATATTTTGCCGTAGCATTTTTTCCTCGATATATATTCACGAAGGTCATTTTCATACCATCGTTCGCATGGATACAGCCATCAGAAATATTTGTAAAAAGAATCTTCTCCACCTTAAGAGTACCCTTGTAGAAAGCTGCTTCTTTAATAAATCGGCGGTTTCCAGTTTCGGGAAATAGCGACAGAAAATCACTGACTCCATTGTCAACTGGTGAAAGACCACAGAGGTTGGGAATACCGCAATCGACCCATGGAGTGACCCCTGTATATGTTCTCGAATCAGACCCTCTGGTGGTACCCAGTCCGGTTTTGAAGGTAGTTTTTACATCGTAATCGAACGTGATCTTGGACGTGGCATTAGGGTGGATCACTTGCTTTTAATACCATGCAGAATTATACTGATAAGGGACAGCCCACCCGTCTACATCCATATTAACTTTGGTCACTTCCGGAAAATCAAAATCATAAATAAACCCACCAGCATCAACAATTTGAAACGTAAGAATATTATTATTCGCGTCAAAAGTTGGAGTAATCTTGAGATCTATGCTATCCCTAAAGAAAACTTTGATTGGACTTTGTGTCAGATGGAAACTTCCGCTATAACTTCCAAAATTGAAGGTATACACATCAGGTTGTGTCTCAATAAGATTCCTAGATAAACTGTCCAGAAAATCATTCTCTTTAAATTGGTCATTATTTGCGGTAGGAGAGGTTACCCAATGTTTTGCAGCATCATAGTAATTAATTTTGGTATCGGGATGCCCCTGTACAGTTCTTGTAATCACTCCAATTCCATTGAGGGCCCATCCCTGTCCTATCTGTGAAGGCAATTCATCGACCTTAATTCCTCCACCATCATATCCAAGGGCAGATGACCAACTTTGTCCACCATCACCAATCGTGGCTAAAGGAATAGAAAAACTCAATGCCCCAGTATGATGTGATACATTAACATCTCCAAAAGCACCAAGTGAGGCAGCACCCGGGCTGGGGGGTATCGAATATCTATTCGTCACGTCCAGCTTGCGCATGGCTTGGAAATTTGGTCCAGGGTTTTGAGCATGTAACCTTAATGTCAGGCAAAAAAAGAGAGCTATAGCAGTATAGACCAAAGAAGTTAGTTGGCGCATATCATAATGGGTTAAAAATATTTATCTAGAAATCACTAATCGACCTGCTTCGATGATGGAATTTTTATCCAGCAAATTGTAATTATATATACCAGGAGGTAGATCTAAAAAAATATGACCTGAGCTAAGTCTGATCTGTCCAGGCATAACCACTCTTTTAAACATCCGTCCAGAGCTATCAAAAAACAGAATAGAATATTCTTTATCTGGATCTGCATTCTCTAATAAGAGGTCAAAATACCCGGCGGAAGGATTGGGAAGGATACTTAAAAGTGTAGATGGTGGAGGAGGAGGGAGTAGTTGCAAACGATAGATGCCTTGATCAACAGTGCCGGCGTAATAATGATCTCTATGTTTCTCAATATTTTTAAATCCAGGTGAATTAATGCGATTTAGATCATCGACCGACTGATAAATTCCTTTGCCTGAGATGGTGGTGATTTTATCCGGCTGGGCTTTAGACATAAAAATCACATTCCCTTCTGCGATATCTTGTTCATCTTCATACCAGGTTAGACCCTCATCTTCAGATACATAAATTCCACCACCAGTGGTTCCAACCCAAATAACTGCGTTGTTAAAAATATTCAGGTTACGAATGTCCCATCTAAAGTCAAAATCAGCGCACTCCCACCCATCGATACCTGATTTTTTTATAAAGACCTTATTCGTACCACCTGCAATCATTAATTCTGAGCTTGCCTCTAGCTGGAAAAGAGTCTCAGCTCTATAGTTTGCAGGCAGTGATTCCTTAGTCCAGGTACTTGAGTTATTCTTGAGAACATACACTCCACCATGACCGGCAACGTAAATATCACCAAGGTGCACCGCTGAAGCATAGAGTAGACTGATTTCCAAATCAAAATTCATGTCTTCGAACTTAGATCCATCCATCGAGTAGAAGATTCCTTTGTCAAAACTGGTCAGGAAGTAGTTTCCTTGGACTTTACTTAGACTACTGGGAAATAGAGGCCCATTCGGTATTTCGAGTTTTAACCAGGTCTTACCTTCATCTCTAGAGATAGCTAAACCGTAGTTACTTACTCCGGCATAGATAATTGATTGATCATCAAACAAAAAAAGGATCTCACTCTGCTTGAAGTCAACCATCTTCTCCCAGGTATAATCCTCGATATTTTGCTGAGCCATTATTTTTGTAAAAGCAACAAATAGGAAGCCAAGTATAAGCAGTATATTTCTCATCGCAATTGATAGTTATAATCATGTGAACATGGCCGATCATTGATGGGTGAAACAAATCTAATTCGGATTTGTCAAATCACCTTAGCACAAATCTGGGTTTGTTCTGGACTAATTTGGGTTTAACCAAAAAGGCTACTAATACTTAGATATGTTTACAAAGGTAGATTCATGAAACTGACCTTTGGATACCAGTCATGTATAGCCCAGCCCTTCATCTCAAAGGTAAATTTTAGCCAAGTCTGCTCCAGAGTTGATTAATTACTATTGTCCGGGCACTAGATCGACTATTCAGAATAGAACTTATTCAGAGGTCGTCTGCATAAGTCTTACCCTGACCCTAAACTCACTGGGTGCCAGACCTACCCGTTTCGAAAAAAAGCGAGTAAAATAATTCTGGTCACCAAAATTAAGTCGGTTTGCAATTTCCTTAACACTGAGATGCGTATTTTTCAATAGTATCTGGGCTTCGATCAATTGTTTATCATAAATGACTTCGGTAGGTGATTTACCGACATAACGGTTGGCAAGCTGATGGTTTTTGATGAGATCCCAGGCCATGTAAGGTATTAAGTTATTTATCCTCTGAGACGGAAAACAAACCTGTAAGAGACCATGGTTCGTTATTGATCGATAGTATGCACCTGTACATACCCTATTATAACTATTTAATGATACCAGTCACGGGTAAAGAAGTATCTCATCTTGTACTATATTTAAAGTGAGTACCTGAGTACCCTGAAAGCACCTCATATTCGGATGAGGTTTAGTATAGAAAATAGCGCGCAGGGTACAGAAATTTAGTAAAATGAAACACAAAAAACAATAAATACCCATAACTTTAACAAAACGGCCATATATAAAGCTGCGAATGCAGCTCTTTCTGTCAATGTAAAATACTTCTGGTTATACGAGAAGTCTGTTTCTCCAGTTAATTGTAAATCTGAAGTAATTGAAGTAACTTAAAACGGCTTTTTTTTGTTACGTTCCACTCCTACCCTAACCACCCGGCTGATTAGCCCTGATTTTGTTGCACAAACTGGTTATCAAAGTTTCTGAGTTGACTGCTGGTAGAGGCCAGGTTTACGATTCTATTGCTAGCACTACTTGGGATTCTACCGCAAATATCCCAGGGGAGGTCTCCACCAAGGTCCGATGTGCCCGTGAAGGTTTATCCGCTACTTTTATTTGTGAAGCTGACAATCTGGTTAATATCTTCTCCGAATTTGTCATTCCGTACCCAATAATCCGTTTATTTCTTTAATTTACCCGGATATCCAAAATACTACATGATGTCTGCCTACTGGATTCCCTTCCTCTTTTTGATTTCCACCACATTCTGTGTGTCCCAGGGTTTTACCCAGGATGACCGGTTACAATTTGAAGGCCGGTATCTGAAAAAAAATTCCGGTGACTCTGATGAAAGGTTCAAAAAAATAAGCTGGAAACCCCAGGAAACGGTCATCATAGTTTGCGATATGTGGGACCAGCATTGGTGTGCCACTGCCACAGAACGAGTGAAAGAAATGGCACCCCGGATGAATGAGTTTATAAATGCTGCCCGACAAAAAGGGGTCACTATTGTCCATGCACCCAGTAGTACCATGGAATTTTATGCGGATTTCCCTCAGCGGCAAAAAATGATGCAACTGGAATCAGCTCCGGCTTCAGCAGAAATTCTTGATTGGTATTATCTTGATTCAAAAAAGGAATCGGCATTACCCATCGACGATACGGATGGAGGCTGTGACGATCCGGAGTCCGACTGTGTTCATTGTGAGGTTTGGACAAAACAAATTGACCTGATCGAAATTAAAGACCAGGATTGTATCTCAGACAGTGGCCGGGAAATTAATAACTATTTCACCCTTAATAATATTAAGAATGTAATTATTGTAGGTGTGCATACGAACATGTGTGTAATGGGCCGGTCATTTGGCATTCGCAGTCATGTCAATCTAAAACGCAATGTGGTTCTGGTACGCGATCTGACCGATACGATGTACAATCCTGAAATGACTCCGAAAGTTTCCCATGATGAAGGTACCGCATTGGTGATACGCCATGTTGAAAAATACTGGTGTCCAACCATCAGTTCGGATGAATTGCTCCGTGAGGGTCAATAAAAAATCAGCTTCCATGTTATCAAAGAAATATATTTCCTGCCTTTCGATTTTATTTTCCATTAATCTTGTTGGCTTTAGTTGCAAGCAAACTTCGGCACCGGCACAAAATAGTGCTGTTGTTACTCCCGGCTGGGAAGGAAATCCGGAATATTTTCGAATAGAAAATGATGCAATTGTAGCCGGAAATCTAAATACAGCTATACCCAATAATGAATTCCTATGTACAGAAAAGTCTTATAAAAATTTTGAGATAAAACTGCAGGCCAAACTGATTGGTGAAGGTCAAAACGCCGGTATACAATTCCGGAGTAAAAGAATTCCTGATCATTTTGAAGTAATCGGATATCAATGTGACATGGGCCGTGCCGGTGACCAGAGCATTTGGGGGGCACTTTATGATGAATCGCGCCGTCGTGAATTTCTCGTATTGCCTCCCAGCGACAGTATCCGGAATGTCTTAAAAGAAAATGATTGGAATCAATTCACCATTCGGGCAGAAGGCCCCAGAATTCAGATTTGGTTAAACGGATTTCAGACCGTCGATTATGTGGAGCAGGTTCAGGATACTGACGAAGAAGGTATTATCTGCTTACAGATACATAGTGGTCCACCGGCTGAAGCCTGGTATAAGGATATCGAGATTAAGGAACTTTAACCAGGAGTCTGTTGACCTGAAAGAATTTCATTCCAGTTTAATGACCTTAAAATGATGCTCCCCCTTTTCCAGATTGACAGCTAAGCCTTCGGTTAAATCATTATTTGAAATATCAATGAACCGATCATCTTGTCTTTTTAAGATCTGGTATTTTTCACCTGCCCGGATCGTATACCATTCCGGAAACTGATTTATTCGGGGCCAGTCATGTGGCAGATGTAATATCGATTGATGTCTTGGATAATCAAAAACAATCTCTCCATCCCAGACCGTATCTGTTGTTATACTGATCCACAGAGTGTCCCCCACCATTTCAGCGCCGATAGCCAGGTCCGATCGCCAGGGATTCAGGGTCAGGCCTTTTGACTTCCACAAACAATACATGATAGTGGTTCTGGCAAAATTTCCATCACCATGCCAACCTTCGATAATTCCATTATCCTGCTGCTTATCCCACATAACTTTGATTTCACTATCCATCCATAAATCAGTGCTCTCAACCGGTTCACGATTAAACAAATTCAAAGCTCCTTCTATTGCATCGGCATATCCATCGGCAGAATTATTTTCCCAGTCATAATTGCGATACCTTTTATTTAAAGATCCCAATGCTTTTATGAGAGCCTCCCGATAAGTGCTAATGGAATCTAATTGATAAACCGTATAAAAACCATTGAGCGTATAACCAAAATTGTCCGCAATCCGGTCCCGGATGATGGTTCCATTTTGTGGCTGAACCACATCGTAAAATAAACCATCCTGATTTCTCCCGACTTCCAAAATACGATCCAGCATTTCGTACAAGTGAGGTTGATAAATGGCTTTCTTTTCTGGCGATTTGTAATGCAACAAAGCATAGAGCTCACAAAGACCGGATACGATTTCACAACCGTGATCTCGCAAGCGGAGTGTCTCAAAATTTCGAGTGGGATGATGGTCACCCAACAGGTAATAATCACCCAATCGAATAGCCCAGTCCATATATTTTTGATCGCCGGTCATGAAATAAATCCGGGACAAGACCTGCAGCATCTCACCATTGACTTCTACATTGTCTGATGGAATATTACCATACACTGTTTCAACCAACGCATTGGCCCAAATATCATCCAGAATGTCCAGCATCCGGTCAGACCAGGGACTTTGTCCAAGCCATTCAGTCAAAGGCAATAAACCATCTTTGATATATTCAGATGATCCAAAAATGATATCGGGCAGCACAATTGTATCCTTGTCAAACCCTTTCTTAGAAAAATTATAGGTGTCCGGGAGATGCCCGATGCGGGATGTAATTCTCTGCTCGGTCTCCAGCATGTCTGTCATCACCTTCATAAAACGGAGACTGTCAGCGATCACTGTCGTCAAAACCATAAAAGGATAATTATCCGCTGCAGCATCCTGGGCATTCCAGATTTCACGACTCTCCCGAAGATTGCGGGGTATCAGTCCGGTTTCGGGATCAGCAAAGGACAGCCATCCTTCGACAAATTTCCGGCAACGCTCTATACCTTCATTATAAAGCAGTCCATTTTTTGAGGCTTGATTCCAGTAGGCTACATCCTGATCTGTCAGCTGTGGTTTTTGATCACAACCAGAGATCAACATGCTGAAGAGCAAAACAGTAACAAATAATTCCTTTTTCATTGGAACCCTTTTTAAAATGACATGAGGAGAGGACCGTCCGGCCCCCTCCTCATGTCATGTATTATATCTGTCTTTAGATTCTAATTCTTTATAATTTTCCTTGAAGAAATTTTACCGGCATTATCCCGGATCGTCATAATATAGGTCCCGGATGGCACATCAGGCAATTCCAGGATTGTGTTGGCTGCCCGTACTCTTTGCTGTATCACCGGTACTCCTTTAAGATCGTAGATGGTGATCGAATTAAATTCAGTTTCATCTAAATTCTGAATAAATAATTGATTCTGGACCGGATTGGGATAAAAAAGAATATTATCTCGAACAAAGAAATCCTCCCGAACATTTGTACCAATCGTTGATAGGTCGGCTCCCAGTTTTTGCCCATTACTACCGGCCGTAAAAGACTCTGCAGTCTCCGGATAACTAAAATCATGAAAAACCGTGTAGCGATCGACTGCCTGAGCTCCACCGATAGATGAATAGGTATCGTCTGGCGACAGATCAGAAAAATCCCAGGTACCAAGAGTCGCGGTAGAGTCATAGGTATTATTGATGAAGTCTTGTTGTACATTCGGAGCATTACCAAACTCCAGTACCTCACTTATATTGGTAGTCGCGGAGGCACTTGCCATGATTGCATTGGAAATCTGGGGACCGAAAAAAGCACCATTAACCGAATGGACAGAATCTCCTGTGTTTGCACTGACCTCAGGCAGAGCTGCATCAAAATCGGGATGGGTAAAAAAGTTATTGTAGCTGACATCAATATCATCTCCTTGTCTGAACGTATCAATGGTGATAGCATATCGTTGAGGTCCGGTATAGCCCAGAAATACCGGATTAGCCACGATGTTATTGGTAAAAGTCAATTCATCCGCCGGGCTAAAACTTAAGCCAAATTGCCCGGAACCAAAAAAAGTGTTTTGATCAAATTTGGCATGGTGCAAATAGGCTGCCGGTCCACCATGACGGTAAATACGCGAAGTAATATTATAAATAATGGAATTGGTAACCCACAAGGAGTCGATCGGATGTCCCCGGTTATCCAAAAATCGTCCATTATTAGGATCGATCAGCTGACCCATTCGATTCACAATTGAATTGCTGATAAATACTTTGAGCGAATCACCATTTAATCGAAAACCGGATTGACCGGACTCATCAAGTATAGAATTATCTATTGATACACGGGAGTTATTTCCATTCATACGGATCAACCGGAGTATTTTATTGCCGAAGATATCCTGACCGGCGATGTGTACACCGTCAAGGGAAATACTACCACCACTGCTGGTTACGAACATTTGAGAAAGGGCATTCCCACCATCTGTCACATTAATTAAAAGCAGGGGTCTGGGCCCATCTCCAGCTTCAGCCTTGATCCGTAAGTGAAAATCGGCTACATCGATGATCTCGTTGATCAAATATGGAAATCCTCTTCGAAGGACATAAACGCGGTCTGGGTCGGTCCTTTCACCGATGGCCGTGGTATCTCCAAAAATCGTTTTTTCCAGAATACCAATCTCATTGGCTTCAATGATTAATTCATGTTCACCCTGCGCATGGAGAAACCCCACCAGGGTCATGGCAAGAATCAGTGTAGCAATTTTTTTCATAATTCTATTTATTGGTTTAAGAAGAGGTTAAGATAAGAAAAAATTCATATTAACGAAATTTGAAGACTATTCCCAGATCAGCAGTCATCCCGTAAAATTCTTCATCCCGCAGGCGCTCGGCAATACCCAGGAATGATCTTTCCGGAGTATTAGTCAGGTTATTTAAATTCAGAAGAACCGTCCAACGACCCTTGCTATCTATCCGTTGTTTTATGGCTAGATCAAACCGGTAGTTCGCCTGATCAAAAAAGTCTTGTTCAGGAATTGGGCCAACTCCCGATTCAGAACCTCCAATCCCGGGATTACCTGGAGATAACGCATCTCCCTGATAAATCATGGAGATTCTTCCCGAAAAACCTCCCAACTCATATCCCAGATTGATATTAGCCAGTACATCCGCCTGTCCCACGATATTTCCTCTGCGGGTGGTATCGAGAACCGTGGTCTCAAAAAAGTTTGGTGGACCGACAAATACCGTCTCGATCTGGAAGAACGGATAATAGGTTCGGCTTTTTGATAAAGTCAGATTCGCTCCAAAAACGATGCCTCGTAAGAAATTTTTCAATGTCGACAAGTTCGTTTGAAAATCAAATTCCACTCCTCTTACGGTAGAAAGATTATCAATATTTCTCGGCTCGGTGACTACCCAACCTTTGTAGGGACTATCGTTAATGGTTTCTGTAAATGAAGCAATAAAATCAATATTTTTTAATTCCTTATAAAATCCGCCGATAGTAAATAATCCAAATTTATTATAAAAGGATAGAAAGATATCGTAGTTCCAAGCAGTGGTATGTAACAATTGAGGGTTTCCATATTGTAATTGTCTACCTGTCGGATCTACAAATTCCCATGGTACGATATTGAAGAAATTAGGTCTCGCCAAAGTTTTGGTAGCTGCCAGGCGGATATCCATCCATTCTGCTGCCCGGTATTTCAGGTTTGTCATCGGCAACCATTCTCCATAAGTTCTGCCGTCAGTCTTAGATCGAATAGTGACATTGACATCATCATCATTTTCCCGGTTGCCGGTGATAATAAAGCTCGTATACTCCTGATCAGTTTTCTCGTAACGGACTCCACCGCGGAAATCCAAACGCCTGCCAATATTTAGTTCGCTCATTAAATAACTGGCAAAAATCGCCTCTCCCCCATTGTAATCACCCGAATTAATAAAAAGATCCGGTAAATACCGGTCAATATAGGCATCTTTAAATCGTCTGATTTTATCAATGTCAATATGTCCCCGGTAATTGATTCGATCACCCAGTTGATAGTCTGTTCCAAACAAAGCATTGTAGCTGGCAATATCCACACCTTCGACTGAGGTTGAAAAAGATTCTCTTAAAGCAGCGGTGCCGGGTAAAAAATCATATTGACCATTATAGAAATTGGAATTCTGGTACGTACCCATGAAATTAGCCATTAATATCTGGCTCCCTGTCCCAATAAATTTTGCAGGCTCCGTGCTGGCAGGACTCTGATCAATCAAATAAGGACTGATAATAACACCCTCGCGATCACGATCTCTTTGAGTATCAGCATACTTGACACCCGTCTTTAAATATCCCCCTAATTTCCGGGATATTTTAAAAGGATATTTCAAATCCAGCTGGCTGGTGAATCTTGATTCATTGACCAAAGTACTATTAAAGCGTGAATCATAAAATCCTGTATTTTCCAATTTATGACCAAATGCATTTTGGATCTCTGTAAAATCCTGTTCATTCGCAATGGCTGATGTCACAGCCGCCAGCTCCCGGAACCGGCCAGTCAGTTCAAAGGGTGAATTCTGTACCGAACTTGAATAGGAAGATCTCCAGCCCACCTCCACAGGGCCGAAAAAATGCCGACCGGAAAGACTGTTGGATAACAAAGTTATTTTGCGTTCATTTTCCCGGATATCAAATTCCTGATAGTTGTCCATTATACGATAGCGTCGTCGATACCGGAGTTCCTTTCGATCTGTGACCCCCAGACTAGAGTTTAAAAGAAAACTGTGATTCTTGTTGAGTTCATAGTCCATTGTCACACTGCCGCCATATCGGTTTCGGGTTTCCAGTTTATCAGCCAGGTCATGACTGTTGACAGACAATATCGGATCTCCCATCTGATTCACACCTCCGTATTCATAGCTCGTGATCCGCGACTCATTACTTCGATTGGCCTTCTGATAATTTGCTGTGGCAATGATCCCCAGTTTATTATTAATTAGACGGTTACTAATGCTGGAACTCCCCCGGAATTGACTGTAGTCATCCCGCAATTGATTATAACCAGGCAACAATCGACCCTGTACCTTGAGCCCTTCCTCTGCCTTTGCTACCGTAAAATTGACCGCCCCGCCAATAGCATCACCATCCATATCGGGGGTGATCGATTTATACAATTCAATCCCAGCCAACATATCCGGTGAGATCATGCTGAGGTCAACTGACCGATCGGATTCATCGGTAGAAGGAAGTCGCTCACCGTTGATCATGATATTATTAAACCGGGGTGAAATACCGCGTATGCTAATACGTTGTCCTTCACCTGCATCACGATAGACAGAAACCCCAGCCAACCGTCCGACCGCTTCCGCTGCGTTTTGATCCGGTAATTCCTGGAGTTTTTCCTGTGAAATGACATTAACGATCGTGTTTGCGTTAATTTGCTGATTGATTGCAGCCCGCTGACCGGTAGCCTGACCTCTCACAACCACTTCCTGCATGGTCACACCTCCTTCGCTCAAGATTATATCCTGTAAGACCTCCTGACCACCCGAAAAAGTGAGGGTCATATTCTTGCTCTCATATCCCAGATAACTAAAAGTTACTTCATACGTACCTTCAGTAATACCGGTAAGACGATAGACACCATCCAGCTCGGAGGTGGTGCCAATGCCCAGCTCCTCAATTGTGACAGTTGCAAAAGACAAGGGCGCATCCAGTCCACCATCCATCATCGTTCCATACAGGATTGCCTGCTGGCTTACACCTAAAACAGGCAAAACTCCCAATAAAAGTAGGGTCAACAGTTTTGACATAGCTGCTTTTTACAAAAGTAAGATGCAAAAATTTTGGGGCTTGTGAAAGTTTGTTGACTCTCCTGACGATCTCCTTCGTCGTTCAAAGCGATGTCACCCCTTTGAGGTGCGACACCGCGACTTTTGTCTCCGTCTTCTCCTGACGATCTCCTTCGTCGATGTCAGGACCTTGCGTCTTCTGACTTTCTACTTTGAACTTTTAACTTTCAACTCCCGTCTTCCATCTTCTCCTGACGATCTCCTTCGTCGATGTCAGGACCTTGCGTCTTCTGACTTTCTACTTTGAACTTTTAACTTTCAACTCCCGTCTTCCGGCTTCTCCTGACGATCTCCTTCGTCGATGTCAGGACCTTGCGTCTTCCTGACT
>JBGTCB010000395.1:0-2660 GCA_041748995.1 Saprospiraceae bacterium
GACCGCTAATGTTGCGGCTGCATGTGCGCTGCTCAGACCAAAAATCAGTTGTCGCTGTGCCTTAGAATACCGGAATACAAGCTGAGTTAGCCATGCAGCAATCCATTTTCCAAATAATGCGACTATCGAAAGTGTACCTGCTACTATAAGTGCTGTCGGGCCCCGTAGAATAACACTTATATCTACTAACATGCCCACGCTGATCAGGAAAAAAGGGATAAATAACGAATTTCCAATAAATTCAATTCTATTCATTAATACAGAAGACTGAGGAATAAGCTTATTAAGTGCAAGGCCGGCTATAAAGGCACCGATAATCGGTTCTACTCCACCAACCTCCGCGAGGAAAGCGGCAAAGAAAACCACCGATAAAACAAAAATATAGTGAGAATGCTTTTCACTTTCAAACTTGCGGAAAAACCATGCTGCTATTTTCGGTACCACAAAAACCATAAAAAGCGAAAAAATCACCAGTGAAATGCCCAAACGGTACCAGAAGTCCTGATCAAGCTCTCCTTTACTATTACCCAATATCACAGCAAGAATAAGCAGCACTGCCGTATCCGTCAATATAGTTCCTCCAACGGTCACAGCAACTGCCTGATCTTTGGAAACCCCAAGCTTACTAACGATCGGGTAGGCAACCAATGTGTGTGTCGCAAACATGCTGGCAGTAAGAAAACTGGCGTTGAAATCGTAGTCCAGAAAATAATAACATACAGGAAACCCAATGATTAACGGCATTGCAAAAGTAAAAAGCCCAAATAAAAGGCTTTTGCCCTGGTTTACCTTAAATTCATTCATGTCAAGTTCCAGGCCGGCAATAAACATGATATACAGTAACCCGATCGTGGAAAACAAGTCTATTGCTGAATTTTGCTCAAGTATGTTCAGCCCAAACGGGCCAATAACCACACCCGACAAAATCAGTCCAATAATACCAGGAATATGCAGTTTCCTTAAAAGAACGGGTGACAAAAGAATAATGAAGAGGATTAAGGAAAATATCAGAACCGGATTAGTCAATGGTAATTCAAATTCCACAAGAAGATGTTCAAGAAATTCCTTCATTCTAAATTTTCCAAATTATTTTTAATCTCTTACATACATTCAAAATAAGTCAACCGGTATATCTGTTATTTCTATCAGTAAAATAAATACTCCCAAAATAACCGGTGAGGATGACTTCAAGGGTACCTTTTTTTAAATATGCCGGCAATGCTTTTTCCCATGACATCAATACCTTCTATAGCCTTAATCAATGAAGGATTTGTAAGGTCGATCTTGTCTCTGCTTGTCTCTGTATCCTGTTTGGGGTAGATCAAAATGAAATTATTGGCACTAAAGTACCGGCTAAGATATGAAGAAACAAAACCCATCGAATGATGATAGGATGGTGCGTGTTTTCTACTCATGACGATTATGAGATTATCATCAGGTGTCACATCCTTCGCCAAACGTGGAAGATCATCCCAATCACTAAACAAATTAAATGTAGCTTCTATAGGATGCTGGTCGTTAATTTTTCTGATGATATCTAGTGTGTGATTTGATGAATAAAATTCAACCTTAGCACCTGTATTAAAACCAATGTTCCATATCTTGGCTAACCAGAATGAAAACCCGGCCTCATATTCTGCATGTTCCGGAACTATCACAACATGTTTTTGAATTGTTGAAAAAGGCTGCAATGCTTTGTATACAAAAGTGGTTACGTTACTTCTGCTCAATAAGCCTTCGGTCAAAATTCCCAAAAATGTATCCGTAATACCTTTCTTTTCGTGCAGTCCAAGTAACAGATCGGATATTCCCCTTTCCTTTATTACATTAGAAACTCCTTCGAGAATATCAGAATCATATCGTAAAAGACCCGTTAATTGAACATCTCCAGCTGAAGCAAAGATTTCCGCCTGTTCAAGGAGCTTTTTGGCTTTAGAATCTGATTCCACATCTGACTTATCAGACCTAACAACATTTAAGGCATACAGATCTCTGATGTTCCCTTTGTTCTTAATGATCAAGCTCAGATTGATCAGATCTTCTATTGTTCTGGGATTATTGACCATGATCAGGATCTTCTCCCTATTCACCATATCATTATCACCGGCACTACTGGTCAGGGCGATACTTTTTGCCCCTCTTTCAGTCGCAAAAGAAGCAATGGTGCAGGTTATTAATATCATGATGATCGTACCATTTAAAATAGTTTCATCCAGTAATCTTATGGGATTACCCAGACTATCGGTACCGGTCACTATATTATAACCAACCAGCACAGCAGCTAAAGTCGCAGCAGCCTGCGCATTGGTCAGTCCAAAAATCAATCTGCGTTCATCTGCATCAAAATTAAATGCCTTTTGAGTTAACCAGGCGGCCACATATTTACTGAAAGTTGCAATAACCGACATGACCAAAGCGACCTTAATGGTAGCGTAACTGGTAAAGAAAGCCCTGTAGTCTATGAGCATGCCGACTCCGATCAGGAAAAAAGGTATAAATATCGCATTACCAACGAAATCAATCCGGTTCATCAGCGGAGAGGTACGGGGAATTAGCCGGTTCAAAGCAAGGCCCGCAAGAAATGCACCAATAATAGCTTCGATCCCTGCCACCTGAGAAAGTACAGCACCAAGAAAAACCATCGTAAGTACAAAAATATA
>JBGTCB010000396.1:0-3829 GCA_041748995.1 Saprospiraceae bacterium
AATTCATGGGCTCTCACAATATTTTTGTGATAGGAGACCACTTTGGATGATCCATAGATGACAGGTACACAAAAATCAAGAATTTTCGGATGAGACAAGCCCTTTATGATTACCTCCAAACCAATTCCATTGAGATCGCCAATCGTGATTCCTATTCTTACTTTATGCATAGCATATATCTTAGACCAACAAGTGGCGAAGATAGATTATTTTTAGGGTCGAACAATGAAAGCCAAGAAAAGCCTCGGTCAGCATTTTTTAACGCAGCCCTCCATTGCGGAAAAGATCGCAGCGTCGATTTTATGTGCATCGGACAACTGTTCTGTTGTAGAGGTGGGTCCGGGAAAAGGAATGTTGACTCAATTTCTACTCAGGAGATTCCCGGATTTGATCATGATTGAGACAGATCGGGATATGGTTGAAGTCCTTGCCAACCGGTTTCCCGGGCATCAGGATCAAATACTTCATGCCGATTTTCTGAAGATTCCAATTGCTTCCCTTTTTGAACGGCCTTTTTATCTCGTTGGAAACTATCCATATAACATCTCGAGTCAAATTTTATTTAAAATGCTCGATTCGAGAGAATCCATCCCACAAATGGTTGGCATGTTTCAAAAAGAGGTGGCCGATCGAATTGCGGCCGGCCATGGAAGCAAGACTTATGGGATTCTCAGTGTCCTTTTACAAACATTCTATTCCGTTGAAATCCTCTTTACCGTTTCACCTCAGTGTTTTTCACCACCACCCAAAGTGCAATCCGCGGTGGTTCGACTTGTTGCTCTGGAAAATGTTCAAATGGAAGAAGCTATGGAACGGTGTTTCCGAATGGTTGTCAAGCTCGCCTTTAATCAGAGAAGAAAAATGCTGCGAAATTCGCTGAGGTCAATTTGGCCCGAACACATTCCGGAAGAGGATCCTATCTTAACCAAAAGACCTGAGCAGTTATCCGTTTCTGACTTCCTTGAGCTTAGTAAGAGAATGATATCTTTGTACTAACTAAATATCAGGAAATCATGAGTCTTGAACAACGGATAATGGAAGATCTGAAAACTGCAATGAAAGCCAGGGACCAGGCTGCTATGAGAGCAATCAGGGCAATAAAATCAGCCATTCTACTCAGACAAACTGATGGTTCAGGGATTTCAATTGATGATGCCGAGGAAATTAAGTTGCTTCAGAAACTTGTGAAAACCCGAAAAGAGTCACTCGATATCTATCAGAAACAAAACCGGGAAGATTTAGCCCGCATAGAAGCTGAAGAGATCAATATCATCGAAAAATATTTACCCGCTGCAATGTCAGATGAAGATGCGGCAATATTCGTTGCTCAAATTATTGCCGAGACAGGTGCAACTACCATGAAAGAAATGGGATCTGTGATGAGTCTGGCAACTAGCAAAGCTGCTGGTCGCATCGATGGAAAGCTTCTTGCTCAGCTGATTAGAACCCGGTTGACTAGCTAAAAAGATCATCCAACATGTTCATGATCGTATCATAGGATTTGATACCGACTTTTTCTTCACTGCCTCCCGGTACAGCCAGTCCTGTAATCTGATAACTGTATGGAATAATGGAAGACCATTCAGCGGAGTTTTCTATTAATACATATAATTCAAGAGCCGGATTTTCCAGAATCTGTGACATTGATGAAACATCGGTTATTATTGCCGCAACAAATTTTGTACGATCTGAGCCCAGATTATTTATTTGCTGGACGGATCCCTGCATAATATAGGAGAGTCCCTTGAGAGGTCTCAGAACACCTGGTAAACCTGCATAGACAATGGTATGGACTCCTGCCTGAACCAGGTGTTGCTGACTGTCCTGATATAAGTTCTGATCAAGGCATATGGCCCAGGATGGTCCTTCAACCCAGGGACGCACTTGATCAATCCAAAACAGTTGATCAGAGAGATCTTCCAAAGCTGTTAGCCTTGTTACCAACAATTCCGGTGAATAAGTAGCAAAGAATCGGGCATCGGTTAAATTACTTATATTAGTAGCAATCAGTTTCATAGGACGTGGTGCAAAAGCATTATTTTGATTGGGTATACGAAGTTACCAAGCAGATTCCAAAAGGCAGAGTGATAACCTATGGATTGATTGCGGACTATTTGGCACTGGGTTCAGCCCGTATGGTCGGGTGGGCTCTAAGACAATTGCCACCCGTTCATGAAATCCCGGCCCACAGAGTTGTGAATCACAAAGGTGAGTTGAGTGGCCGACATCAATTTAAACCATCGGATGAAATGCAATCACGGCTGGAAGAGGAAGGAGTTAAAGTGACAAATAATCAAATTGCCCACTTCGATGATCTTCTTTGGTACCCCTCTAAAGAACTAAACATTGAAGAACCTGATATATAGATCACCTAAATTTTCAAGATTTTGAACACCTAAAAATTAACATATGCAGATTCGTCTGTATATGAGCAAGTTGAATAAAAAAATTTAACAAATAAGAGCACGGAAATACGCAATATTTCGATATACAGGTCAGTTTATATGGCATGTTTACTAACCAAAGCTTATTATATGACGCAAAACTACACAATTAACGATTTAGTTCGGTTGGTCTACCATGAAACCTCCCGCCGACAGGCAGAAGAGTTACATGAAGAAATCTCTTACGATTTTGAGTTGGCTGAAGAGTACGCAATGCTTAAGAAAGCAAAGCGGGAGTTACCAAGGGTTACTTTTTCTCCTTCACAGCGCTGCCTTGATAAAATACTTGGCTATAGCAGAAGGAAAATGCTGGCGATCTAACGAACCGCACTATTACACAAGAAAGAGACCTCCGGTAGTGATCTGCCGGGGGTTTTTTGTTTCCCTTTTCTCATAACCATGCTCCAAAGGAAGATCTGGATTTTGAATATCGTAAATATTTTTGCAAATTAATCGAGACTTCCTCTAACTTAACAGACATCAAATCTTTAAGCAAACCTTATGGGTGAACAAAAAGTCCATTTGCCCAGTGACAAAGAAGATTTAAAAGCATTTATCCGGTCACTATTGGATGATGTTCATGCATTGGAAAAAATGCTCAAAGCTGACTGGTTTGAGCAGGATGTAGTTCGGATTGGTGCAGAGCAGGAGATGGTCCTGATCGATAAAAATCAGAAACCTGCTATTGTCGCTCTTGAAGCTCTCGAACTAATGAAAGAGTACGATTGGCTCGAATCTGAGCTGGCACTATTTAATCTGGAAATCACCCTTACTCCTCAGGTCTTTCAGGGAGCATGCCTGAGAAATCTTGAAAATCAAACTCTTGAGCGATTAAACATTATTCGAAAAAATCTTCACAAGTTGGAGGCGCAACCCCTGTTGACGGGTATTCTTCCTACTCTGCGAAAATCGGATCTTACTCTGGCCAACCTCACGCCAAAAGAGCGATACAAGGCTCTCATGAATGCTATCAATCAGCAGTTACTGGGATCAGAATACGAATTGAGGATTACGGGTATTGATGAATTGATTATTAAACATGATTCTCCTATGTTGGAGGCTTGCAATACCAGCTTTCAGGTTCACCTTCAAGTTTCACCCCAGGAGTTTGTGAAAATGTACAATATTGCCCAGACGCTGGCTGGTCCGGTGATGGCCATTGCCGCCAATTCTCCTTTGGTTTTTGGAAGAAGATTGTGGCATGAATCACGAATTGCCATGTTCCAGCAATCGATCGATACGCGATCATCGCATAAGCATATGAGAGAGCGGGCGCCACGGGTGGATTTTGGGAATGCCTGGTTGAAAGAAAGTATACTGGATATTTATAAAGATGATATTGCCCGCTTCAGGGTTCTGATGAGTAGTGATGTACAGGAAGATTC
>JBGTCB010000397.1:0-8166 GCA_041748995.1 Saprospiraceae bacterium
CAACCTGAATAGGAAGTTATTGGGAAAATTAACTCAGAAAGAGTTTGAGATTCTGACTTCCATTTTTGATGGTAAGACCAACCGGCAAATGGCTGATGAACATTTCATTTCCCTAAACACGATCAAGACACACGTTAAAAACCTCTATGATAAACTTGATGTACACACCCGTACCCAGGCTATTGCCAAGCTTCGGAGTTTGAGTACTTTTCAGTCATAATGTACATTCGCATTTATGCTGTCTGAATGATTTCGGATGTTGCTTTAATGCAGCCTGGAACAGCCTTCCACGTTTCAGAACTCAATTAAAAATCACCTCTAAGGGTGAGGAACACCAAATGTAGACGGAGTAATTTTGTTTTGACAACGGGCAATGAAGTCTCTTGTTCATTTAATTGTGCATTTCAAAGTGAATAATAAAAGGACATTCCTTAAAATATGCAGTATTCTTTGCATTGTCTTGCACACATGCTCTATCCTCCAGGCAGATTCTGCTGACCCTCATCGCTTAAAAGCTCTGATAGAACGCCCCCATCTCATTGACACTGCCCAGGTGAATGCTTGCTATGAGCTGGCCAGATATTATCTGTATGATTCCACGGAACAGGCTAAGAAATACGCTATGAAGGGGATTGAGATAGCTTCTTTCCTTGATTTCCCTGCCGGACGCGGGCGATGCCAAAGTATGTTTGCCATGTCTTTTGAAATTCTCGGAAAAGTAGATGATGCCCTTGAAATTTATGAAGATGCCTTTTTAAGCCTTTCAGAAGCCGGTCTGGTCAATGACGCAGCGGGAATCCTGGTAAACATGGGTGTCGCTCATTACTATGCCGGAAACCGCAGTGAATCACTAAAATATTATCTGAGAGCACTGGATTATATCCAGGCCAATCAACTCCGAGAACAGGAAGCGAAATTGCTCAATAGCATGGCTGTACTCTACGAGGAATTGAAGCAATATCCGGACGCAATTCAAATGTACCGGCAATCTTTGCAAATAATCCTTGCGCTGGAAGACAGTCTGAATTATGCTCAAACCCTGGAAAATCTTGGTCTGGTTTATAGTTATACCCGGGATGGCGAAAAAGCCGTGCAGTATCTTGATCAGGCGATTGCCTGGTACCGGACATTAGGACGAGACACTGAAGCAGTACAGGCCCGGCTGTCATTGGCCTCAATTTTTATCCAGGTCGGGAAATTGAGCGCATCGGAAGAGATATTGACAGGACTTTTGGCTGACCTCGAAGTGAATTTATTACCTCATTACAAGGCTTCTTGCTATTTAATGTTGGCAAGAATTAAATTGGAAAGATCTGAAGATGATCAGGCTTTAAGCTTCCTGGATCAAGGCTATATATTCATCGAAAACTCCAACCGTGAGGAGTTGAAATCGAGGTATCTGGCACTGTATGCTGAAATTTACCAAAAACAGGGATCGTATCAAAAAGCATTGGAATATACTACTTATCGGATGGCCATTCTGGATACGCTCTATCAAAAGGACCGTATAGAGACTGAACGTGAAATGAATGCCAAATTCGATCTCCAGCAAAAAGAAGCCCGATTGATCATTCAGGAGCAAAAAATCATGCAACAAATGCGGGAAAGACGCTGGTTTGCCGCTTTATTGTTAATCTCAGTTTCACTCATTGTGGTACTGACATTTTTTGCGATGTCAAAAGTTCGATCTAATAAAATACTTTTGATTAAAAATCAGATTATCGATAAGAGTCTGAGAGAGAAGGATGTGTTATTGAGGGAGATACATCATCGGGTGAATAATAATTTGCAGGTAGTCTCTTCCCTGTTAAGCTTGCAAGCCCGATCCCTAAAAGGCCAGGAAGCACTCGATGCTCTTACTAAAGGAAAGGACCGGGTGAGATCAATGGCGCTTATTCATCAAAATCTTTATCAGGAAGAGCACCTGACTGGCGTAAATTCGAAAGAATATATTGATCGGCTAGGCCGGTCACTGTTGGCTTCATACAGTCTTGGTCAGGATAAGATAAAGCTGAAAACAGATGTGGAACCACTCCTTTTGGATATCGATACAGTGATCCCGCTCGGACTAATATTAAATGAATTAATTACGAATGCAATGAAATATGCATTTAAACCGGACCGAGTTGGTGAAATTTCAATTTCTCTTTGTAGAAACCAAGATGCCCTTGAGATGGTGGTGTCGGACAACGGCATTGGGATGCCGGCAGGCAGTTTTATTTCCACCCAAACCATGGGATACCGGCTAATCAAATCATTTGTTCAAAAATTGAAAGGAACATATCAAATCACGGTAGATCATGGTACCCGGGTGGCTTTTAGTTTCCGGGCGTTTCAATTGGCAAAAGCATCGTAGAGCGACGATATAACACCAGTAATTGGTGATTTTTTTTAGAAGAACTATGACTGATATTTGTTTCATGTACCATCGAAGTACACTCCGGATTCTGATAGGTTTGGGGATGATGATTATCTTTTCCCAGGTGACCTTTGCCCAAAACTGCCTTGGATTGAAAAACATCGATATTCTGAATATTGCCGGACAAATCGATCCGCAGACGATCACCAATGTGACTGTTAGGGGAAATAAAATTACGTCGGTCTCCGGATTTAAGTTCGTTCAGCTGCGGGATACTGAAACCTTTATATTAGTACCCGAAGATTATCAGGACCGGTTTATCGACTTTCTGGAACTACTTCCTGAAAATGCGAAAGGAAAGTATGCATTGGATATTAACAAACTGACTGCTAAACTGATCTGTCAATCAGGTATTGAGCCTAAGCGCAAATGCAAACACGAACGCATCTCAAGAACAGAAGTAGGCTGCGCTCATTGTCCGGCAGTGAAATGGCTCAGTGCATCGGTATTGTCTGATGTCGCCATTATTATACCTTACTATCGGCTGAAGAACTAATCTATTCTTTAACTAGACTTCCGACCTTTGGTTTGCTTCACGATGTTCATCCAATGGAGCTTTCATCGTGTTCTATCACGATTTCTTTCCTGAATTTCCAACAAAAGTTAACTTGCATCAATATGAAAAGGTCATCTGATCATGCAGGAAATAATAGGCAAACGATGGAGTATTTTTCTGATAGTGGGTATCCTGAATGGACTTTTTTTTATTGGTACATTCCGGATTCTGCAAGATGATGTCATTTTCCAACATTCAATAGGATCGGTTTCTCATTTTCTTACATTAATGGGTAGAGGTGAAAAGGAGACGTTAACTGCATATACCAGTCTTTCTTCCGAAAAATTGGAAAATTGGGATAGTAAGATCTATCGTTGTCTCGCGGAGAGAATGTATGACCCAAGCCAGGAATGTTTTGGTAATGTACGCGCGGCCTTTTTCCCATTATTCCCTCTCGTATGGAAACAAACCGGACTGTCAGCAATTGGTGTTTCCGTAATGAACTATTGTTTGTTTTTTCTTGCCGTGGCCTGGTTGATCCTATTTTTCTATCGGGTATCGATTTCTGAACAGATCATTCTATTTGGTTTAATGTTGACATTACCCTCGGCCATCATATTTTACATACCGTATTCAGAAGCACTCTTTTTGGCGTTAGCGACGGTTGCAGTAACGGGAATTATCGAAAAGAAGTACTGGGTCTATTTCATCGCTATTTTATTATTGTCGATGGTGCGGGTTGCTTCTGTATTTGTTTTATTGGCCATCATATTGGTTGAATTATGGGGAAGGCTACCTTCCCGGCCATTCAAAGAAACGCTCATGGTTCTATTTTGCAGATCGATTCCTTTTGTAATCGGTTATACTCTGGTTTTCATCATGCAGTATTATTATACCGGTTCCTGGAGTGCATTTATGGAGGCACATCAGCTTTGGGATGCAGGTGTAAAAGGCTTTGACAGAATTGGAGACTGGTCGCATGAGAGTTTCGGGCTCTCATCGTATACATTGTTTTATATATGTCTGCCGGTGACTTTATTTGTTTTGTATCTCTTGTTTTGGAGCCGGAGCAACCGGATCACCAGGTGGAAGGATAGTGTAAGAAGTGAGGATGAACGTTATCTGGTGTTGATTAGTTGCCTTTATATTTTTGGGATTCTTCTTTTTACATTGTTAACTTCCGGTGGCAATATTCACAGCTTTTACAGATTTGTCCTGGCTTCTCCTTTTTTTTATATTTCGCTATCGATTTTAATGCGGAATGTTTACGGAGTAAGCTGGAAGGTTTCCATGACCTATTATCTGCTTATGTTTAGTTTGGTCGCGATATTTCTTTGGTTCAATCAAACCAGAAGTACATTGTGCCAGATTGCTTATGGTGGGTTATTTCTTTACCTTTTAACTTCGCTGTATCTTCTCTTTAAATCATACATTACTAAGGGGATTCAGCTGATTTTCTTTGCGCTCTTGTTTATCATGAATACGGTCTGGAATACCTATCTTTTTAATCGGTTTCTTGAGGGAGGATGGATCTTTACCTAGAAAAGTGAATATTTTAATTGTTTTTTTTAAATATCGTTTATGAGTAAACTTAAAGCGGATGAAGTAATCAAGATACTGCAATTGGAACCCCTGGAGTTTGAGGGTGGATATTATCGGCGGAATTATCTCTCAGGTGATCAAATTACAAACAATGCTCTTCCCCGAAGATATGCTCACTATGATCGGAAGCATTTTTGTTCAGCAATTTATTATCTCTTGACAGCCGATAGCTGGTCAAGAATACATCGCATACCTACGGATGAAATATTTCATTTTTATTTGGGTGATGCGGTGGAAATATTTTGTTTTGGAAATAACGGGATTATTGAAAGAATAAAATTAGGAAATGATCTTACGAATGGATTTCAACCCCAGGTAGTAATTCCCGCTTTGACCTGGCAGGCTTCCCGTGTAATGGCAGGTGGTGAGTACGCTTTGCTTGGCACCACGATGGCTCCCGCTTTTGAGGACCTCGATTTTGAGCGACCGCATCAACTGAAGGAATTTCTTCATCATTTTCCCGATGTTGATCATCCAGTGATCACCGAGCTTTGGTGATCTTGATCTTGGTAGAAGATTTTTGTGACATCTGTTTGTCCGGCCTCAGGAGAAAATAACAAAGAACGAGCCGTAGTGTTGGTGGCACAGCTAAAGAATATAGTAAAAGATCAGGTAAATCATGGTCAGATTAAATGAAGCATGGCATATGATAGGCCCGAGTAATGATTCACTTTTAATTTTGCAAAGGAAGAAAAGACGGCTGACCATAAACATCAACATAACCCAGATAAAGGCTGGTAGGGGAAGAAAGTACCAGATACCAGATTGGTATATCAGGCCAAAATGAGCCAGATGGGTGAGCGCGAAAGCGGCATTGTCAATGATCGATGCCTGGTAGTAACCAAATCGGGGTTGAAAGCACCGATGGATCAAACCCCGGTACATGAGCTCTTCACCAATGGGACTAAAGGTGATACTGATCAACGCATATATCATGAAATAGATGAAATAGTCACCCCCGGACATGGTCGATTTATCGATCTGGTAAGATTGTCCAATGTAGACAAACCAATTTTGTATTTGATCGTGGTAGAGTGTCTGTCCAAGGTAGTACACCAGTATACAGAAAAGGCTACCAAGCAGGGCGGCGATCAGGATCCAGCTCCAGGATGCGGGTTTTCTCACACCAATCTCGTGCAAACCCTGCCGGTTTAACAATAGCAAGGGTACCATCATCATCAGGATGAAGAACACAGAGACTTTGTTGTATGATCCCGATTGATTTGTGTCCATCCTGAGATAAAAACGGGAAACTCCAAAAACGACAATCAGGAAGAAACCCAGTGGCCAGTTGAGTCGAATTTTGTGTTGCCAGATCGTACGCAAGGAAGACATGGATCAATTGGTGATTCGGATTAGGGAAACCTGTAAAAAAACAAACGTAATTATTTGTCTTCACTATACCCAATTCTTTATGTCTACTGGCGCTTCACTATTTATACCTTTATGCCAAAATACAGTAAACCCTATGAGCCGGTTTTTGCTTTTCCTGATCTTAAACATGACCAGCGGTATCGTCCTGGCACAGGATGCTGACATGAAAATGCCGCTGAGTAAGTATGGTCTGCCGGTTGTAAAGGGAACCCGGATTTATGAAGAAATTGTTTTAGCAAATCCGGAAAATCAATTAGTGGATATGCGACAGATCATACCGGATGCGATCTTCGATGTACGGTATGCCACAGCCAATAATCTGATTGGAAGACCCTTGTATCCTACAGCCGATGTTTTCCTTCGAAAGCCCGCAGCCATCGCATTGATGCAGGTCCACGAAAATTTAAAACAATTGGGATTTGGTCTGGTGCTGCATGATGGTTACCGGCCTTACGAGATTACCGTGCTTTTTTATGAAGAAATCAAGGATACCACCTACGTGGCGGATCCCCGTAAAGGCTCCAGGCACAACCGCGGCATGGCCATCGATTTATCCTTGTACGATCTGAAGACCGGAGAAATAGTCCCAATGCCTTCCGGATATGATGAAACAACTCCACGTTCGCATCACGACTACATGGAGGGTGATACAGAGGCACTGCAAAATCGTCAGATTCTAAAGGATGCCATGCTCGATGTCGGTTTTGAAGTCTATCATTACGAATGGTGGCACTACGATTTTCAGGGATGGGAAGATTGCCCCAGCTACGATATCTGGCATAAGAAGATCCGGAACGTAAATAAGAAGCTTTTCAAAAAATTGAAGTAAAGCGCCAGGAAAAATCCAAAATCTGAAATCCGCAATCGTAAATCTGACATCTACAATCGTAGATCCCGAATCGTTTATTCTTCGACGGTAAAATCGAGTGGCATGCCCAGTTGAATATAAAGCGCACGGCGACCACCTTTGTCGCCATCCAGGATAACCTGGGCAGCTTCTGCAACCCTCTTTGCATATGCTCTGGGTACTACGATCACACCATCACCATCGGCCACCACCACATCACCGGGATTGACCAAAACACCTCCGAGGGTAATGGGCTTCTGTACGGACTCGATTTCATTGCGACCCGGACGGATACCCCGGCCCCGTTGCAATGGATCCATATAGACGGGAATTTTCTGCTTAATTACTTCATCACTGTCACGCAGACTGCCGGTAGTGACAATACCCTCCATACCTTTCGATCTCCAGAAGAGACTATTATTTGAACCGATAGATCCGGTATCACCATCACCATTGGCATCAATCACCAATATGGAACCTTTTTTCAAATGCTGCACATAGGGTTCGGATGAGATCTGACCATACCAATTACCTTCCCAGGCTCTGAAGGCGTCATCATCGGCAAATGCCGGACGGGGCCGGTTAGTGGGTACATAGCGGGCAGTCACAGCAATCCCACGGATCACATGTTCGAATTTATCGATATCCTTCCATAAAGGCACAATATTGTTATCGACCAGTCCTTGATCGGTAAAGCCTGCCATATCCATACCATCGGAGACATCGGCTACCCGCAGCTCCTTATACCATTCCAAAATCTCTTCATCGCTATAGTTTTCCTGGGCAAAAAGACAGGTACTTAATATAGAACAACATAAAATCACAATTAGATTTTTCATTTTCTCCGGTTTTTTTTGGGAAAATAAGCATTCTTTCCCATTCGGGAAAACTGGTGCTGACTTAATTGGAAAATTAATGATTTTTGGATCATTACTGAAAATGCTAACTTAGATTACTGCTATTGAACCACCCTCGGCTATTTCTATCATACCGGATTTATTGGATGGTATCCGGATCATCTTGAATTTTTAACTATTAATTAGTTCTATCATGAATAAGAAATCAATTGATTCCCCAGGCAGACGACACTTTTTAGGTACAGCTACCGCCCTGCTTGGAGGTGCATTTATCGGAACTTCCCCGTTGTTCGGAACTCCGGCAATTCTGAAATATTATAATAAACACGGTATCAAGGGCATTCAGCTCGGCACCATTACCTACTCATTTCGAAGCATGCCGGATCAAAGTGCCGGAGCAACCCTGCAGTACATAGTTGATAGCGGCCTGAACGTGGTGGAATTGATGGGTGATCCGGCGGAGTCTTTTGCAGGTAAACCGGAAAGTCCCGTAGACCGGAGAGCCTATTTCCAATTAACCCGTAAAGAAAGAAATGGAGAGATGCTGACGGAAAACGAGAAAAAGGAAAAA
>JBGTCB010000398.1:0-11624 GCA_041748995.1 Saprospiraceae bacterium
TGGTCTCAAAGTCACTGTGTAAAAAAAACAAGTTCTAGTGTGTTTCAATCAAATTACAGTAGTTCTCTACTTCTGCAGTTCTTTCTGCACCAAAGAGCTTATTTTCTTGGAAGATAACAAACTTGGTGTGATTAATCAAGAAAAACAATGATATTTTCTAACTAAACCCATTCCTCTAAAGCAAATTTGGAATATGTTGCGAGTACATCAGACTAATGCTATTGCCATATCTTCTTAATTAATCTTATGTAACAAATCATTTACTAGTATTCCTTTAAAGTACCTACAGCTACTTTGCAATAACTGCAAATTTTAATTTTACTTATCTTGTCCACGAAACTATATCCAGGTGAGCGACCATCAAAGAATTTCACCCCTCAAAACGTCATTCTTATGGGTCGCGCCCCAGTGATGTTCATCCTCGAGTTCTCCAGGCAATGGCTATCCATTGATCGGGCACCTTGATCTGGAGTTTCTCATATTATGGATGATCCAAGGTCATCACTAAAAGAAACCTTGCAGACGAATATGGATCTGACCTTTGTTTTCGCAGCCGGGAAGAACCGGCATGGTTAATCTCTCGATCCAGAGGATGAGGCATTGAGTTATTTTCATGCTTTTTGGTGGTCGTATCCAGGTTATCTCGGAACGGATGGGTGCCAAGTCACGATAGTGGAAGCCACCTGGGGCACTCCCCTTCTTCCTCAGGTTGGAAACTTAAGATGACCAGCACGCAAATGTGTGGCACATAGTCAAGAAAGTAATTGCCGCCTGCAGCTTGATCCAATTTGTGATACACACATACTTTTACCAGTAATTCAGATTATTGCTTATTTTCACGCTTGAATAGCCTCATTCACTTCCTTTTATGATTGATGCCCAAATTGTAACGAGATTAAAGAATCGGGACAAAACAGCGCTTAGTGACCTTTATGATTACTATGGAGCTGCATTTTATGGGCAGGCTCACCGCATTACAGATTCTGAAGCACTGGCACAGGAAGCAGTCCAGGATGCATTCCTGAAGATCTGGAATAACATTCATCAATTTGATGACAGTAAAGGTAAGTTGTTCACCTGGATGTACCGGATTGCCCGAAATGAAGCCATCGACAAAAAGCGATCGAAAGAAAATAGGCTTTCGGATAAAACCACTTCGATCAATGAAACCGTATATAGTTATGAGGCAGATAATTCGACAGCTAAAAATGTTGAAGATATCGGGGTCAAACAGTTATTGAATATGTTGGATGCTGACTCGAAAGGCATCATGGAATTAGTATATTTTCAAGGATACACCCATTCGGAAGTTGCGGAATTGACAAAAACCCCCATAGGAACAGTGAAGACAAAAGTGCGTAGAGCTATTTTAAAACTTAGATCTTCTTTGATAAAAGAGTGAATATAAAAGAATACATATCATCCGGAATATTAGAACAGTATCTACTGGGCGAATTAACCTCTGCCGAAGAGAAGGAGGTGGAGGTGCTGATGACCAGATATCCCGAGATACGACAGGAGTATTTTACTTTGGCCGACACTTTCGAGAAGATGTCTCTCCAGACTGGAATGGAGCCTCCTTCTGAGTTGAAGGATAGGATCATGAACGAGATTGGTGGGATACCTCCGGTGAAATCCCTTCCGTCAGATATATTCGTCACACCCACTAATAATTTGGTTCTAGCTCTGGGAATTGCATCCCTGGTGGGTCTCCTGATTGCCACTATCTTTGCGGTAACCTGTATGCAAAGCAAGAAAGCACTTAATGAACAAATTGTGGGCTTCAATACAGAGATAGACAGTTTAGAAGCCGAAAATCAACAATTGACAGACCGTCTCAATCAACTGGGTCAGGATCTTCAAATCATGGGTAGTCCCGAATATAACCAGATCAACCTCAATGCATTACCCATTGCACCACAGGCTTATGCCAAGGTATTTTGGAATCAACAGACACAGGATATCTTTCTTAAAGCCGACCACCTCCCTGCTCCTGAACCCAGTAAGCAATATCAGTTGTGGGCTATTGTTAATAATAGTCCTGTCAGCATTGGTGTCTTTGATATCCCCAATGATGGTTCTCTGATTCGAATGACCGGCGTCGCCAATGCATCTGCGTTTGCTGTCACCCTTGAGGCTCAGGGCGGTGTTCAATCACCTACTTTGGATGCTATGTATGTCATCGGGAACGTGATATAATGTGCATTTAATAATGTTGCCTTTACAAAATATTAACACCATTGATGTGGCTTCTTTTCCGCCATCTTATTCGAAACCCTCATGTAGTGATTTCTATGCTCGGTCGCTGTAACTATCTGAGGATCAATGAACCCGGATATGAATCTCCATCTAAAGTGGGGCAGATTTTATAAACCCGGGCCCCTAGGAGGCTGTTGAAATACTCAGGTTGATGCTGCAGTCGTAAATCGTCGATTTCTGGCGCGGCGAGACGAAGGAAGATTATTGTAGATTTCCGGCGTCAAAAATTGATGTCAATTCCGGCATCTTTGTTGCGCTATACAGCGTTACAAAGCCTCGTCAGAGCTATGGCTCTGCCTGCGTTTCTGCCTTGTCTAGCACAAAAATATGCTCGTAATTATTCATCATTTTTAATCCCGGAGATCTACTGGGTTGTAACTGACTGAGGATCAACAAGTCAGAAACGACGAGAACGGCTGTGATCTTCCTACGATAAAAATGATCGGATAAATATCAGCGCAATTTGTGTATTTCAACAGCCTCCTAAGAAGATCTGGTAAGAATCTTAATGGAGAGTCGAACAAAGGAGGCCTTCAGTTAGTATTCTCAACTCACACTTGAATAGACCATTCACTTCCTTTTATGATTGAAGCCCAGATTGTAAAACGATTAAAGAATCGGGACAAAACAGCTCTTAGTGAACTATACGATTCCTATGGTTCTGCATTCTACGGGCAGGCTCATCGTATAACAGATTCTGAAGCTCTGGCACAGGAAGTAGTTCAGGACGCGTTTCTGAAGATCTGGAATAACATTCATCAATATGATGACAGTAAGGGCAAGTTGTTTACCTGGATGTACCGGATTGCCCGAAATGAAGCCATAGACAAAAAGCGATCGAAAGAAAATAAACATTCGGAAAGAACCACTTCGATCAATGAAACAGTATATAGTCATGAAGCAAATAATTCGACAGCTAGAAATGTTGAGGATATCGGAGTTAAGCAGTTATTGAATATGTTGGATGCTGATTCAAAAGGAATCATGGAATTAGTGTATTTTCAAGGACACACACATTCGGAAGTTGCAGAATTGACAAAAACCCCTATCGGAACAGTGAAGACAAAAGTGCGCAGAGCCATTTTAAAACTTAGATCTTCTCTGGTAAAAGAGTGAACATAAAGAATACATATCCGATGGAATTTTAGAACCCAATATCTTCTGGAGAGTTAACACGTCATTTAGACAAGACTCCCGGTACACAAGTAAGTATGTTTTGTGAATGGCTATCCCGATAACTTTCGGATAACCAGACTATAGAGTGCATTCGTAAGGAAGACATTTTCAAAAATTTCTGAATCACAACCCTTAAGTGTGAAATCCATCACTTTTGTTTTCGGTCCGGCAACGATGTGACTTTCAAAACAAGCATAAATTAAAAGTCAGACACTTACAGCGTATTATTTGACCCTTTGCCAGTGCCTTTCCTCCAATACAAATAGACTGGAAACTCTTGAAGAGATGGGTGTGTTCAAAGCACAGCTTTTCTTTGATATTGTTCTATAAGGCACCTCTATCAACCCCGTTCCTGGTAAAACAATTTTCTTTGAAAATTTATTTAATAATATGCTTCGCCTTACTTTGTTGATCGCCTGCCCGGCAAGCCTTGGCAGACGGGTCGTCAGATAGCTACGGCTATCTTTCTTCACCAGCCTTGTATAGTATTGCGATTCGCAAATAAGTATAGCATCTAACTTGTTCTTTTGCACCAATACTTCATCACCAGAGACCTTACGTAGCTTCGGCTATGTGCGGTTCTGCTTCTACTGACGCTATTGACGTTTCGGTCAGTCCAGTTCGGTCAACATCCCAGATTTGTCTTGGCACAAAATAACTGCGTTTTATACTTAACTTATTTACAGTTCACAACACTGGCTTGCATCTTATGAATTTTCCCTCATTCAGAGGTAAATAGAGGTGCCCTATAAAAACTTCTGATATTCTGAATCCAAATGCAATCAGCCAGTCGTAAGTATACTTGACAGAGGAGAAAATTGGTCGACCATGAGTAACCTCAAATACTTTAATTCACAAATTCTTTAATATGCAAACCTTAACTTTAAGGATTGACGGTTTGAAAGGAGTATTACTACCACTGGCATTTGTTGTGACAGGGTGTTATTCGATTTTTGCATCGTCCCATCGCGAAGCACCACTGATCGCCAATGATCCTTTGGCAGATAATACCGATGTATATGCCTTTCGTAGTCCGGATGATCCCAACACCATCACTATCATTGCTAATTACATACCTGCAGAATTGCCTTTTGGAGGTCCTAACTATTATTCGTTTGGTGAAAACATTCGATATGAGATTCATATTGATAATGATGCTTCGAAGCATGGTGATGAAATAATCTACCGGTTTACTTTCACGCGGGTAAATGAAGATCCCACTACCTTTTTCAATATCCGGTTAGGTCTAGAGAACTTGAAAAACCGTTACACTCTCGAAAGGAGCATGGATGGTGGAATGACTTTTACTGCAATTGTCACGGATGGTCCGGTACCACCCGCAAACATTGGACCACGATCTATTGAATCGATGGTTGGTCTCAATACTACCTATGAGGATCTCCTCAATGCAGCGATTGTCACCGCAAGCACCGGTGAGAAGATCTACTGCGGACCGGCTGACGATCCTTTTTATGTAGATCTTGGAGGTGTGTTTGATTTGGGAAATCTTCCCCGTCAGGGTCAACCGGCCCGAGATGGTATAGCCCGTTACAATGTACACAGCATTGCCATTCAGGTGCCCATCTCTACACTTCTGAAAGAAGGAGCCCCTGCAACACCAACAACCATACTGGATCCGGATTATGTGATTGGTATTTGGGCATCCGCTAGCCGCAAAACTACCAAAACTCTTGGAATGAATGGGGTAGCACCGGTTGAAGAAGGTGCGTGGATCCAGGTCTCCCGACTGGGCATGCCATTAACCAATGAAGTAGTGATACCCATCGGTCAGAAAGACTTTTGGAACTCCTTGTCTCCATATGATGAAATTAACGAGACAACGCTGGATGAGTACTTTTATAATCCAGAACTGGCTTTATATATGGACGACGACCTTTTCGGAGGGGCGGTTCCCGCCTTTGCTCCCTTGCGTATTCAACGAAATTCATTGCAAAGTTTTGATTTCGGGTTTGGTCAGGACGGCCTGTTTGGCTTAAAAGGATCGGCCGCAGTTGCCGGGACCGCATTGGATGATGCTGTTTTCGGTTCTTTACTTCTACCTGGACCGGGTAAGGCACGTTCGGTTGATTTATGGCCGATTTTTCATACAGGCGTTCCGAATGTGATACCTTATCAGTTAGCTACCGGTAAAGATGGAAACCCTCTGGCTCAGGGTAAACCTTTCATTCACAATTTCCTACCGAACGGAGGAGATATGTTGCGATTAAATATGGCAGTGCCGGTAACGGACAGAGATGATCCTGATTTTAGCTCACTTGGTATCATCAATGCCGCAGTACTGGGATTGACTGATGCGAACTATACCTCCCTCGATCTGGAATTTATCCCTAATATGGACGGTTTTCCGAATGGTCGACGATTGGAAGATGATGTAACACGGATTGAACTACAGGCAGTTGCCGGAGTAGTACTAGCTGCGATTGGACTGTGGTACGATGATTATACGGCAGGTGATGCCAATCCGGTTACCGACGACCTGGTAAATGTACTGAGCTACACAACAGGAGTAGAAAAGAATGACAGGCCCTTCAAAGCCACCTTTCCGTATTTAGCGAGCCCATGGAGAGGGACTGAAGTAAGTTTCAGTAATTCCACACAGTAATTCATTAAAAGACTAAAATAATATCAATTATGTATTTTAATTATAGATACTGGCTTTGCATGCTGATCACCCTGGTGGTAATCAACCAAGGTCAGGCTTCCAGTCACCGGGAAGCTCCACTTATCTCCGATGATCCTTTGGCAGACAATGTTGATTTATATGCATTTCGAAGCCCGGATAATCCTTCGACAATAACCATTATTGCCACCTTTATCCCATTCCAGTTGCCTCATGGTGGGCCCAATTATTACACTTTCGGTGAGAATATCCGATACGAAATCCATGTCGACAATGATGCTTCCATACCAGGAGATGAAGTGACCTACCGGTTTACTTTTAAGAATATCAATGAAGATCCAACCACATTCTTCAACGTACGTCTGGGAAAACGAAATCAAAAGTCACTCTATACCATGGAAAGGAGTACGGACGGTGGTCAGACCTGGATCTCCCTTATAACCAATGGAGTTGCCGCACCCTATAATATCGGCGAGAGATCGATTGAGTCAGCGGTTGGTCTAAACACCACTTATGATCGTTTGCAGAAAAGGGCAACATATCAAACCGTATTAGGGGAAACGGTGTACTGCGGTCCGGTCGATGATCCCTTTTTTGTTGACTTGGGAGGGATATTCGATTTAGGTGATGCTCCCCGGGAATCGGGTATGGCAAGCGATGGATTAGCCTGCAAAAATGTCAGCGCCATTGCCATCAAAATCCCTATTGCAACCCTGGGAAAAACCAATCGATATCCAAGAGGAAACAAAGATTTGTTTAATTCTGATTTTGTGATCGGGGTATGGGCATCTGCCAGCAGGCAGCAAATCCGCACCCTAACTCCCGGAGGAGAATCCTTTTCAGGAGAGTGGATCCAGGTTTCTCGTTTAGGGATGCCTTTAACCAATGAGGCGGTTATTCCTATTGGGCAAAAAGACTATTGGAATGCTCTCAGTCCTTATGATGAAATAACGGACACAGTACTAGACAAGTACTTTTATAACCCCGAACTGGCGCTATATATGGATGATGACCTATTTGGCACGGCAGTACCTGCGTTTTCACCTTTGCGTATTCAGCGCAATTCCCTGCAGTCATTTGACTTTGGAAACGGCCAGGATGGATTATTCGGACTTAAGGGATCGGATGCTGTTGCAGGAACAGCTCTTGATGATGCAGTCTTCGGAAATCTATTATTGCCTGGACCAGGCGTACCCAGGTCGGTCGATCTTTGGCCTATTTTTCACACCGGCGTTCCCAATGCACCTCCTTATCAATTAGCTACCGGTAAGGAAGGAAACCCTCTGGCTCCCGGGAAGCCTTTTATAAACAACTTCCTTCCTAATGGTGGTGATATGTTGCGACTAAATATGGCTGTCCCCCCAACCAACCGAAAAGATCCGGATTTCAGCAGTTTGGGACTTATACAGGCTGCAGTGTTAGGTCTTACAGATCCAAGGTTTAATTCCAGTACGGAGCCGCAATTGATTCCCAACATGGATGGCTTCCCTAATGGCAGACGACTGGAAGATGACGTTACCCGCATCGAACTACAAGCTGTAGCCGGAGCAGTTCTGGCTGCCATCGGCCTGTGGTATGATGATTATACGGCAGGTGATGCTAATCCGGTTACCGACGACCTGTTAAATGTCCTGACCTACACCACTGGAGTCGAAGAGAACGATGCCCCTTTTGAGCGGAGGTTTCCATACCTGGCTAGTCCCTGGGCAGGTGATGGCGAATGCAGCGGCGTAATCGTGGGAGACACTGAAGAACCAATGTTGAAATTGTCTGGTTTGGGACTGATGGCACCTACAGGAGTCAATAGTCTGAATATCACAGCATACCCCAATCCTTTTGTGGATCAGGCTATTATCCGAATGGATCTGGAATTGGCGACAAGAGTTGACATTGAAATTTTTAATGTCGAAGGCAAACTGATTGACCGCATTCAAGGTGATCAGCCCCGGGGTACCTCCGAGATGATATGGAATTCACGGCTGGTTACAGATGGCTGGTATTTTGCAAAAGTCAATTTAGGAGACCAAGTCAAAGTACTAAAGATTTTAAAGCAGTAGCATTAATTGCTGTAAAACCGGACTTCCGGAGCTAATGCGGAAGTCCGGTTTTTTTTCTTTATAATTTATAATTAAATTCTGACATACAACATGAGAAATATACTTTATTTATTATTGCCCATTATTTTATTAGTGGCCTGTAATTCACAAAAAGATGATCCGCGAAATTCATCCAATAATTCGGTTACAATTGCTCCATTATTAGATCGCAATGAAAAAATACAATATGGCAATGAATGGGATCAGGTACAAAATAATTTTGGCACCTTACGCAATCGGATTAACCTGAATCAACAAGATGCTGATGCAAAAATTAATTTGGCATTATTGTTCGCACAGGAAGCGAGGGTTACTGGTGAGCATGGACATTATTTTCCTGCTTCTCTCGATTTACTGAATTCAGCCCTTACACAGGACGAGGTAATAACAGATGATCTTCGGTTTTTGGCACTTAGCTCGAAAGCCGGTGTACAATTATCACTACATCATTTTACCGATGCCTTACAAACTGGGAAAGAAGCAGTAAGTTTAAATGCATACAATGCACAGATATATGGCGTGTTAGCGGATGCATATGTAGAATTAGGTAATTACGAAGGAGCGGTCACTATGGCTGATAAAATGGTTTCGATCAGACCTGATCTCCGTTCATATGCCAGGGTTTCGTATCTACGGGAGATCTATGGTGATTTAAAGGGTGCCATTGATGCGATGCAGTTGGCTGTTTCTGCAGGATTTCCTCCATATGAAGAAACGGCATGGGCCAGATATCAATTAGCAAGATTATATGAAGCAGATGGTGACTATGCTGAGGCTGAAAATCAATACAATCAGATTCTTGTTCATCGACCGGACTATCCATTCGCCCTTGCGGCGTTGGCTGAAAGGGAAAAATCCAGGGGAAATATTGACAAAGCAATAAACCTTTTGGATGAGGCGATTACTGCTATACCCGAAGTATCTTTTTATGTCGATAAAGCAACAATATATTTAAGTAAAGGAGATAAAGAAGCTGGTCAAGCTATTATGCAAGATGTACTGGCTATGTTACAAGATGACGAGAAAAGTGGTCATAATATGGATCTATACTATTCTGAAATCTACTCGGAAATATTTAATGATCAGGAAAAAGCTCTTCAATATGCTATGAAAGAGTATACGGTAAGGCCGTTAAATATTGAGGTCAATAAGCAACTGGCACTGATCTACTCAAGGATGCAGGATTTCGAGAGTGCAAGAGAACATCTTGAGAAGGCTTTAAAAACCAACAGTAAGGACCATGTCCTCATAGAATTACAACGATCACTTTCAGTGGAGTCCTAAACTATTATGGTTACACTCACTTTTTGCTGAAATCCGGACACGATCAAATAAACTAGTGTCATGTCAACGTTTAAATGACGGGTAAGGCGGTGTAGATTTTGGGGTAGGTCAAGGCACAAAAAATGAGCATAGCCATAGCTACGTGAGTTTTTTGTAACTCAGAGATACCTCAAAAGATACGCCGGATTACCCGTAGGTTTAGGCTTGACTTGACACTAGATGGAAGACCGTCTTCGCCTTAGGACTTCCATTAGAAAGAGGTAAAAGAAGTATGTCAGGGTTTCGATATCTCATAGCCGGTGTCTCTACTTTTGGAGACACCGTGCTCTGAGATTGTTGACGAAGAAAAACTAAAATAACTACAAAACGCTTTTGACTGTGAGAGAACTGCTGGGCAGTTCCTCCACCTTATTCAATTTTCGTTCAAGCACCCTTCTTCGAATACCTGCCTGATCAATCGCACTGTTGGCTTCGGTCAGTTTCTTTTGCACCTTTTCAAGGGCATCTCCGAATTTTCCAAATTCATTTTTGATCTGGCTCAGAAGGGTCCATACTTCACTCGATCTTTTTTCAATAGCCAGGGTCCGGAATCCCATTTGCAGACTACTTAGAAATGCACTTAAATTATTGGGGCCGGCTACCAGAATCTGATATTCAGAGCGGAGTATATACATCAAATCACCCTGACGGCTTATCTCGGCATAAAGACCTTCTACCGGTAAAAACATAATGGCAAAATCGGTGGTGTAGGGCGGCGAAACATATTTGGAACGGATATCCTTTGCGGCCTGAATGATCGCTTTCTTCAATTCCTTTCCCTGGTGACTAATGTCGATAACACTTCCGGATTCATAGGCATCGGCAAGAGCCTGATATTTGTCCATTGGAAATTTAGAATCTATAGGTAAAAACAAATATTGTTGATCATTCTTTTTACCCGGCATTTTAATTGCCACTTCGACTCGTACATCAATACCAGGAACTATCGCGGCATTCAATTCATATTGCTCCGGTGTCATGATTTCTTCGATGATATTCAGCAGTTGAATCTCGCCAAGGATGCCCCGCGTCTTTACATTGGACAATACTTTCTTCAAATCACCCACTCCGGCTGCTAGCGATTGCATTTCACCCAGGCCTTTTTGTACCTTTTCCAGGTGATCACTGACAATGCGGAACGACCTTCCCAACCTTTCTTCCAAAGTCTGGTGGAGCTTTTCATCCACGGTAGCCCGCATTTTTTCCAATTGCAGATTGTTGTCGCTGCGTATAGTTTCTAACCGATCCGCAATTTGCTGCCTCATTTTTTCCAATGCCTGACTTGTCTCGTCATGAAAGCGGTTGAAGCGGAGTTCATTTGTATGCACCAGATCCTTCACCTGCCTGTTCAGGAGTTCAAATATTTCCAATTGATTCTGATTAAACTTAATCAACCGGTCATCAAGGTCATGTCGGGAGTCTCTGACTTGCTCCATCAATTCCTTTCTCTGACTGCAAATTTCCGGTCGGAGATCAATGGTAGCAGACATTTGTTGCTCCTTGAGGGTTGAAAGCCGTTGTAGTATCTCATTAGAATGATCCGATGGTCTGCGGAGTCCCGCGATTATCAAATGAAATAAGGAAAGAAATAAAATAATAATCAATAAGATCAATGTATAATCCATTTTTTAGCGATTTGTAGGATGAATGAGGGGTGGTAAAAGGAGAAATTCACAAATTACACTTCAGTGAATTTTACTCCTTTTATCTCCCTTGCTATTTGTCACTCATTGGTAACAATGGTCTCGCCGGGCAAACGGCGAAGCATACTACCGGTGATGTTAACTAATGTAAGAAGTCCCAGAGCGATGATAGCGATGAGTAGAAAATGTGTCATGAGTATCTAATGTTTAGTGAATAATGATTGTGATGTCGTATTGACCCTACAATGCTAGATGGCTTCCGTGCAATCTTTTTGCACTGTAAGTAAAATTTATATAATTTTATTTTTTAATATGAAATTAACCGACTAGTGCATCGTTCTGAAATAAATGATATTATGGACGAGATTGTTTTTTGTCAGGTCGAAGAAGCGAAACTGCGTATAGCCTTAGCTATATAAGGATTTCGATGATGAAGAGATGGCGAAAAAGAAACCGTCCTTAGTATCAGGTATTTCGGAAATGATG
>JBGTCB010000399.1:0-13742 GCA_041748995.1 Saprospiraceae bacterium
TGGGTCTCCAGACACGGTTAATGCAGAAACCATATTTCGAATTGGTAGTTTGTCTAAGGGATTTGCCGGCCTTCTAACCAGTAAGATGGTGGAGGACGGCCATTTAAGCTGGGATGATCGGGTCCAGGACATTCTCCCGGAATTTGATCTGAAAGATCATGCCCAGGCTAAGAGAATTAATATTAAACATTTAATGTCGCATTCGACCGGACTGCAGAGACATGCATATACCAACTTGACCGAAACCGGTTTATCGGTTAATCAAATAGTTCCTGAGTTTTCCAAATTAAACGTTTACGGTAAAGAGGGTGATTATTACGCTTATCAGAATACCGCATTTGCCATGATAGAAGAAATTATCCGCTTGCAAACCTGTGGTAATTTCAACGATCTTTTGGTTGACAAAATATTTATCCCGGCAAAAATGGAACAGGCTTCCACGACTTACCAGGACATCACCAGTTCGGAAAATGTAGCCTTACCTCATGTGTTGAATCACGGAAAAAGGTGCACTCCGGTCAAATTGAATAAAAAATACTACAATGCTGTTTCAGCCGGAGGTATCAATGCTTCTATTAAAGATATGGCTGGCTGGCTTCAAATATTGTTAGGTAACCGGCCGGATATCATCGCGCAGGAAAATCTCGAATTCATTTTCAATCCGGTAGTAAAGAATCCCGATAGAAGGGCTTTTTATGGATGGGGAAATGTTGAAAGTAATTATTATGGTATCGGATGGAGGATTGTCAATTGGCCGGATCATTCCATCGTTTACCATGGTGGATCCGTAAACGGTTACAGGAGTGAGATCGCAATTGACCGGGAAAACCGCATTGGAATTTGTGTTTTATTTAATAGTAATAATCACGATGCAAACCGGATAATTCCCGAATTTTTCAGAAGTTATTATTCACATCTGGAGGAAGTGGATACCAGCAATAAATTAATGACCCGGATCGAAAATGAGATTCCGAAAAGAAGATCATAGTATAATTCTAATTATGCTTATTGACATTCTGTTTTTCTCGTCAGAATAAATCTTTAGGACACAACTCTTTTCTGCTGTTATTTATTTAATCATCACCGTATCGGCTGCGGATTCATGGTAAGGCAAAGCATCATTACCGGATAGGTTCAGGCGGTCATTTATTCTTTTTAAATGATGATCTACGCCGATTTCTGCTCCGGGTATAAAGCCAGGTACGGTGATCACCTGAGCCAGAACACCATCAACCCCACGATGAACTACTCCTCGTGGGAGGTACACCAGATCTCCGACCTTCAGTGCTGTCCTTTTCAATAGATTCTTAGCCTGGGTGGGAGTGATGTGGTCCGGATTTTCTATCAGGTCGTAATGACGACTGGTAATGATGGCTGCTCCAGGTTGAACCATTTGTACAAGATAGAATTCGTCAAATCCCCCCTCCAAAGGATGATAATGGGTGAATGAATCCGCGATGCGCACCCGGTGAGCATTCAATGATTTATAGAGATATTTTCCAACTTTTCCCTGCCATGTCAAAAGTATGCGTCGATAGGCATTGGTTTCTGTGGCACAACCTCCGGCTACGTCGGTGATATTCATATCCCAATCAGGGCGAATAAAAGTAGGTATACTATCGGAAGGAGGTTCCGGAGTTGTAAATGCAACCAGATCAACCAGGCTGTCAATCGTCATCGTAGTATTGGGCTTTAATAAAATGATATCACCCACCGATACTTTTGAGTGTTCGCTATCATTTAAAACTGCGGTGCCACCTCCTGATTGCACAAAAAGAATTCTCTGCGCAGAACTGGCTTCGACATGATTTACCTGAAGATACCAGGTCAGTTCGTAGCCGGGATTATTCTTTTCAAAAGCAATCCGGATCTTTTTCAGTTGAAGAGTATCCCCGTTTAGATTAGCGACTATCATCGTATCTGCTTTCTTATCATAAGCGTGGGAGGAGGAGGAAATCATTTGCGAATTCTTTTCGGTACACCCAAGAATGGACAAGACTGCAGCAAGAAAAAAAAATATATACATTAGAATCCCGGTTTGGAATTTAAAGATAAAGCACCACGGTTACTTCCCGGCATTTCTCCCCGCATTACCTTATTAAAGGCAGGAACACTGGGCAGAAGTTCACCGGTATTTCTGTCAAAGCCATCGCTGGTTAAAATCTTGGGAATATCGTCTCCTGTCTGGTCTATCCAGGATTGGAGTTGCTGACGGTAATACAATAGCGTATCATTATACGAGGCCATAGATGCGAGGTTACACAGTTGATCTACATCCACCCCGGTGTCGAACAGTTCTTCAACAGGTCTGGGAACCACAAAATTATCCGTTTGAGCCGCCGTGAGTAGTCCCAACCGACGTACTGAATCTAGGGCCACCTGGGAGTCGCTCCTCTTTGAATCAGCCGGTCCGCCGTTTGATAAATTCGGACGATTATTTCTAACATAAAGATAACGGAGCGATCGCACCATTCTCTCATGTGCCTCATAGTCATGCCAATTGTGCTCGGAATAAACAAATTTTCGGAATGTCGCTTCCGGAGTTTTCAGAAGTGACTTAAAGCTTTTGCCTTGAAAATAATCCGGCATCTTTACTCCTGCGATATCGATGATCGTCGGTGCAATATCTACCGCACTGACCAGACTGGAGCTGATTATACCTTCTTTGATATAACCGGACCATTTAATGATGAGAGGCGTTTTCATTCCGCTGTCATATACCCGGGTTTTTGCCCTCGGAAAAGGCATGCCATTATCCGACATAATAATGATAACCGTATTATCACTTATACCTTGTCTACCAAGTTCTTCCTGCACTTTTCCGATATAATAATCCCACCGGCTTATTTCATGGTAGTAAGCTGCGAGATCTCTGCGAGTACGTACGTCGTCGACCAGATAAGGTGGCACCTGAATTTTATCAGGATCGTGATTCACTCCAAACTCATTCAATTGCCAATCCCGGTGGGCATCAATCGCTGCGAACCAGGCAAAGAAAGGACGATCTGCCGGTCGTTCCTGCAGGCATTTGACCCATCTTTCTTCACCACCAACACCCGCCTCCTGCATTTCATAAGCTTTGTCAAAACAACGGAGTGCCGCCTTTCCAAAATGTGACTTACCGGCCTGTACAGTATAGTAACCCGATTCTTTTAATAAAAGTGGAAAAGGAATCTGACTTTCCGGAAGAGGACTATGAAGCTCTGCTGCTCCTGTATTATGAGGATAGCGGCCGCTGATGATGCTACAACGACTCGGACTGCAACTGCTGGCAGTTAAGAAGGCATTTTTAAATAATATTCCTTCTCTGGCCATCTGGTCAATATAAGGTGTGCTGACGACCTTGTTTCCATAACAACCTAAATCATTCCATCCGACATCGTCGGCAATAATGAAGATGATATTTGGCTGCCTTTGTTCCTGCTGAGCAACAGGATTGAAGGCTGAGAAATTGATCAGACTAAAAATAAAGAGATAGATAATTTTTGAATAAAACAACGAATGACTTTTTTCTAAAGATATCAAGACTTTTCCAAATGGAAATCACGACTTCCTATTTCCTGCCGGTATCAGCTTTCTCCAATGGCTCAAAATCACTTTTATTCACCCACCCTGCGGAAACTTTCTCTCCCTTCATAAATCGTTCGTAAAATCCTGCTGCTTGAGAAGCATCCTGATATTGATCAAAAATGTCACCCTGACCAAAAATTCGGGGATCACCCTGAGCAGTTAATTCCTCATACATTTGTTTTTTTAATTCCTCCCGCATCAATTTGGTAGAATTTTCTCCGGCAAGGTTATTAATACAGAAAGGATCTTTATCTATTTTATACAATTCTACAGCAGGTCGCTTTCCAAAGCTCCACTGCCAGTATTTCTCAAAATCCGGTGTCATTCGATGATTGAGAATAAAAGTTTTTGTAGGACTTCCATCACAATTTAAATACCCTGTCTCCGGATTTCCTGCAGGCCAGCGATCTGGTTTGAAATTTTCAATATATAAATAATCATTTTTAATAATTCCCCGCACCGGATAGCCTTCGTCATTTGGTCTTCCTACGTCATGTCTTTCTTTGCCAATCAGGGTGTGATCCCGGTGACCGGCAGGAGTGGTACTTCCAGTCCGAAAGTATCCGGTGAGGCTTTCACCCGTGATGGGCTGCATACCGGCATTATCCGGAGACAAACCCGCCAATTCGAGGAAGGTAGGTGCAAAATCGATAAAACTGATAAAATCATCAATTTTTCGACCTGGATTACGGATGCCTTCCGGCCACATCATGGCCAGTGGTAAATGATTGTCCAGTTCATACATTTGACCCTTTACTTTTGGGAATGGCATACCATTATCTGCAGTGACAACGATCAAAGTGTTTTCCAATAGATTTTGTTCTTCCAGTATAGTGATCATTTTCAGCAGGTGCTGATCAAAATATTCGATCTCAAATGCATAATCCAGCATATCAGTGCGCACCGTATCACAATCCGGCCAAAAAGCCGGTACCTGATCAATGTCACTTAATTTTTTATTTCCATATTTAATACCGGCTCCAAATTCGTAAGCCCGGTGCGGTTCAGTAGATCCATACCAAAAGAAGAAAGGTCGCTCCGGTTCTTTTTTATTTAAAAAATCACGAAAATTTTCGGCGTAGTCATTGTCCGAAATAAATTTTGCCGGAGGTGTTGTTTTTTTCTCATTATAAGAGGGTCCGATTAAATTGCGGGGTTGTCCATTAATTTTTGCTATGCCGGGTGCCCAACCCTTGGCTGTATAACCTACCTGGTATCCCGCCTCAGGAAGAGCTTCTGCAAATGTTTTAAATTTTTCCGGGAAATAGGGCCAGTGATTGCAAGCCTGTTCCAGTTGCCAGGAATTCCTACCGGTAAGTATGCAAGCCCGTGAAGGTGCACATTTGGCATTCGGTGTGTACGCTTTCATGAAAAGGATTCCGTTTTGCGCCACCCGGTCAAAAGCCGGTGTTTTTATCCAGGTGGTACCGTAAGCTCCCATATGGGGAAAGGACGCATCGTCGGCAATCGCAAATAAAATATTAGGTGGTCTAAATTCTGATGTTTTTTCCACACAACTGCTCAACAGCATCAGAGCGGGAAAAATAAAAAATCGATTGAGGTTTAATGTACATTTTAGCATGTTTCAGAATAATTATAAGACGCAATTTTTATCCAGCAGGGTGGGTTGTTTTAGAGGTTGACTGTCACTATGAGAAGTAATAATCGTACAGATGCCGTCGGTCAGTTTGAGATAGGTATGGCCGGCACCTTCAGACATCGCAAAGAGGTTGGCTGAAGAAAATTTAAATTTTCCCAGTCGTAAAAGAGCATGTTGATCACTTTTTTGATAAAAGGTTTCTAATTGGATTTGAGCATCAGGTAGGAATTCTTTCCGGAAAATGCTCAGATTGATAGGAGTACGATGTGCCTTACTTGTATCAAGTTGTAGAAGAATAACTTCTTTAGCCAGATCAGCCGGATCAATGGCCTGGTTGAAATCGGGGATCACCTGGCTTTGACCACTTGTTACCAGACACACCAGAGTGCATAGAAGGACCGGGAACCATCTCATCGCGAAAAGATATCAAATTTCCGGCTGAAACAGGTATCGTTCAGTTTGCTAAAGGCAAATAATCAGATGGAAATTTAGTAATGGCGTTGATTTAGGTAACTTTCAGAAGAATTTTAAATCAATCGTCATGAAATACTTTACTGCCTTCTTAATGCTATTAGTTACTTATTTGCCCACCTGGAGTCAAATCGATTCGATTCAGGTGAGGGGATTGTGCATCGCCGCACCTTCCGTAGATCAGGTCGATCGTTTTGTCAAATTTATCAATGAAGAATTGAGTGCCCTGAAAGTCAATACCCTCGTACTACGGGTAGATTATCGCTATGAATACGAATCGCATCCCGAGTTGAGAGGCGAAAATCCTCTCAGTCGTACAGATGTAAAAAAGCTTGTCGATGCCTGCAAAAGTCATGGCATCAACCTGATACCTCAGGTCAATTTATTAGGTCATCAATCGTGGGCCAGTGAGCTGGGAAATCTGTTGGTTCATTACCCCCAATTTGATGAAACTCCTGAAGTGCAGATGCCGGCGGAATACAAATGGCCGAATCCGGATGGGTTATATTGTAAGAGTTATTGCCCTTTGCATCCTGATGTACACGCGGTGGTCTTTGAAATTTTCGATGAAATTATGGGTGTCTTTGAAGCATCCGATTTTCATGCGGGCATGGATGAGGTCTTTTATATCGGGGAAGATCAATGTCCCCGTTGTCATGGCAGAGATAAGGCCGAGCTGTTTGCTGGTGAAGTGACGAAAATCAGAAATCATCTGGCATTAAATAGCCGAAAACTTTGGATTTGGGCAGATCGATTGATAGATGGTAAAACGACCGGCATCGGTTTATGGGAAGCCAGTATGAATAACACCCACCGGGCCATTGATCTGATACCGCAAGATGTCGTACTTAATGACTGGCACTACGAACGAGCCCATCCAACCGCCCACTATTTTGCGCTGAAGGGTTTTAACGTGATTACCTGTCCGTGGAACAGACCGCAGGTGGGTCTTAACCAGTTGGAAGACTATTATAGTTTAAAAGAACATGCTAATAAAACCACAGCAGCCAGATATTTGGGCATGATGCAGACCTATTGGGGTGGTGCTGCTGATTTTATGAATATTTATTATCAGACACCGGATGCTTCAACCAATGAGCGCAATACGGGAGCGGTTGATTGCTTTAAGGCGATTTTCTCAAAAATGAATGAAAATTAGCTTTTAGCCGGTAACTTAAAGACAAATGCGGATACAGTCCATTGATATATTCCGTGGTATCACCATGGTGTTGATGATTTTTGTTAATGACTTCTGGACGCTCAAAGGTATTCCACAATGGCTGAAACACATGCCAACGCAGGCGGATGCTTTGGGATTCAGTGATGTCATTTTCCCCGGATTCTTATTTATTGTTGGTCTCAGTATACCTTTCGCCATAGACAAACGCCAGACGAAGGAAAATACGATCCGGGTTTTTTACCATATCCTGACCCGCAGTACAGCCTTAATCGTGATGGGGGTTTATTTAGTCAATCTGGAAAATATTTATCCGGCAGCGATGAGTATACCGAAGCAGCTTTGGCAGGTTTTGCTGATCGTGGCTTTTTTTCTGATTTGGAATAATTACAAACCCACCGCTTTGAGCAAGGGAGTAGTGAATATTTTAGTTGGGTCAGGGATCGTGTTATTAATTGTTCTGGCCATCTTATACCGGGGAGGCAATGCGGAAGAGGTTCGGTGGATGCAACGATACTGGTGGGGGATATTGGGATTGATTGGATGGGCTTATTTCTACAGTGCATCCATTTATTTATTTGCGAAGGGAAAATTAGCCCTCGTGATCCTGGCAGCGTTATTTTTTCTGGCTTATAATCTTCTGGATGTTTTTGGAATGGTAGACTTCATGAATACGGTGGGTGGTAATGCCTGGCTGGGCAATGGATCCAACCAGGCTTTGGTCATGGGCGGTGTGGTTGCCTCTACCATATATAAGATGCAATATCAAAAGGGACACGGGAGAGTGATCATCACTCTGCTGATTTTTGGTGCGCTCATGGTATTATATGGATTTCTGGTCCGGCAATATGGAGGTATTTCAAAAAACAGGGCTACACCTTCATGGGTGGGCATCTGCATGGGTCTCAGTCTGGTATCCTATGCTTTTTTCTATTGGCTGATCGATGTCCGAAAGAAGATAACCTGGTCCAAAATAATTGAACCGGCAGGCAGAAGCACCCTTACCTGTTATCTGGTGCCTTATGTATATTATGCTGTTTGGAGTATTTGGGCGATTTCCTTACCGGTTTATCTCCGTACTGGTTTGGTTGGATTGATCAAATCAATGTTGTTTGCCTTGTTGATTGTAGCGATTACCGGACTGTTAAACCGGGGGAAAATTAGTTTGAAGATATAGAGTATTCATTTTTACAAAGATTAATTAACTTTGCCAGCCCTTTGCAGAAAGATGGGACATTAGCTCAGTTGGTTCAGAGCACTAGCTCGACAAGCTAGGGGTCACTGGTTCGAGCCCAGTATGTCCCACTGTTTACTAGGTGTGGTTGTGAGTTTGGGTGTGAAGTGTGAGTTTGAGTTGGGTGTGAAGGTGAGTTTGGGTGTGAGTGAGAGTGTAGGTGTGAGTTTGGTGCTACAAAATGTGTTGGTACTTATAAAGCATAAATTTTAGTTGTGTTTGACTTTGAAAAATTGGATGTTTATCAATTGTTGCGGTCAACCAATGTCCGTCTTCTGACTTACCTTGATTCGAGCGCGATCAATGACAGATTTTTGGAAGATCAGTTAAAGAGAGCTGCTTTCCCGGTGTCATTAAACTTAGCGGAAGGAGTTGGGAGGACGGCAAAATTGGACAAAAAACGATTCATTACGATGTCAAGGTCCAGTTTGTTTGAAACCGTAAGTATATTGCAAATATTGCTTGATCTGGATAAAATCGATCGAGCATTGTACCAGTCATTGTATGATGATTATACGTCCGTATCAAAAATGCTACTTGCTCTATACAGAAGTTATTGAATTAAATCCCCCACACCCACACCCACACCAAAGTTCGGGGTGTAGCTCAGCCCGGTTAGAGTGCACGTCTGGGGGGCGTGAGGCCGGAGGTTCGAATCCTCTCACCCCGACAAACTTTTTTCTGATCGCCATCGCTAGATGGCGTTTTTTTTATGCCTGTTCCGAAGCAAGTTTACTTGCGCGAGGAAAGGGGCATAAAAAAGCAGGCTGTAAGCCTGATCAGGAAAAAGTTTGAGCATCCTCTCATTTTAAGGATCAGCGGAGCTAATCCTCTCACCCCGACAAACTTTTTTCTGATCGCCATCGCTAGATGGCGTTTTTTTTATGCCGCATTCCGGAGCAAGTGTACTTGCGAGAGGAAAGGGGCATAAAAAAGCAGGCTGTAAGTCGGATCAGAAAAAAGTTTGAGCATCCCTCCCTTTAGGATCAGCGAAGCTAATCCTCTCACCCAAACAATTAGAATAACAACGTATACCAACAGCCTGCGATCTTGCGATTTGCGGGCTTTTATATTTAGACAATTTCAGCAATAAATGAGACCTATCCGGTGACCCTAATGAATGGTACATTGTGTTCACCAGATGATACAAAATAGCTTTTAAAAAAGATAGTTACATCACAATTTTTGAACAGCTTTGGGCTTGTTTGGCACTATCCAAAACCGGAGGTGGAAGTTTCAGAAAAAGCTCGTAACGATAAATCGGTAAAAAAGTATTAAATAATTTTCTTTAATACTTTTGTTCACTAAATCAAAAAGTGAAGGTGGGCAAAGTCAACAACAAGCTAATAATCATTGTCCTATTGATGCAGCCAATAATAATTTTAACAATACAGGCACAGGATTCTCTTCAAAGTGCCTACTATGTCGAAGCGGGCTCCTACGGCACAAAACGGGAAACCGACCCGCCCTCCTATGTTAGAAATATAAGCAAGACAGGGCTAAAAGGTACAGAAAACATTGATTGGCTGGATGTGGGATTGGACTATAGAGCACGATTTGAGATCCGGCATCAGGATATCAGAAGGCCTGAAATTGTCACAGATTACCCTTTATTATTAAGGTCAAGAGCATATCTGGGAGTCAAAAACCTCACAGATCCGTTCCGTTTTGCCATTGAATTTGAAGATGCACACCGGGTAAATGGAAAGTTTGCCCCTGACAACAGGGACTTTAACCGGGCGGAGCTGATCCAGGCTTATGCGGAGCTTCATTTTAAGGAGGCATTGGGGGAAGACGATCTTGGAAACTCAAGACCTATTTTCATTAGATTCGGGCGCCAGGCCTTTGAGTTTCTTGATCGGAGATTGATCGCTCTCAATAGTTGGCGAAACACAACGAATAATTTTCTGGGGGTTCGTGCGTCAATGGACAAGAAAAAAACGACTGGCAAATAGATGTGCTGGCGGTAAGGCCCATCAACAGGTTAATTGATGAGTTCGACCAGGCTGACCGCAACAGTGATTTCTGGGCAATAATAGGTCACTGGAGAAAATGGTCAGATGCTTTAACGATTGAACCTTACTACATGGGGCTGAAACAGCGACCTGCAGCTGAAAACAATAACCGGGAACGTCTGATTTACAGTCCGGGACTCCGGGTTTATGGATGGGTAAGCAACAAAAGGTTTAATTATGATCTCACGTATACCCAACAATTCGGTGACGACAATGGATTAGCCCATCATGCGTTTGCAGCCACGGCAGAACTGGGTTACAAATTCAGCGACCTCAAGTCAAAACCAAGAGTGAGTTTATTTTACGGGTATGTAAGCGGAGATAAAGATCCCAATGACCTGGAAAACAATCGCTTCGAACGTTTCTTCGGTTTTGCCAGACCCTGGTCTTCTGATGATTAATTGTAATGGAAAATATCATTACGCCAAAGCTGAAATTAGAATTTGAACCTGTAAAAGACATAAAATTCGATGGAGGCTATTGTTTCTATTGGCTCGCTAGTGCCACAGACCGATTCAACAACCTGCTTGGAGGATTTGATAACCGGGATGTAACCGGAAACAGTGGAAAATTTCTTGGGCATGGGTTGGATGCGAGGGTACGTTTCATGCCTGCAAAGTGTGTAGATGTTAATGTGGGTTACATGCATTACACCAATGGCATATTTGTGACCAACCGGCAGGAAAATGTATTGGGTAAAAGTGCCAATAGTTCCGATTTTGTTTACATAGAACTATCATTTAACCTATTTAACCTAATGGATCTGTTGTAGCTTTTTTTTTGCATTGAAACCTATTAACTCTATAGAGAATATTATTTTAGAATGTGGTAGGGAAAACTATTAGATTTGGAAATTAACTAATGTAGCGAATTAGCTTATTCATGTTGCAGCAAGACCAGGAATCACTTCCCTTCATAGAAGCCCTAAAAGTATGGCTCAAAATAGCCGTTCATAGCTTTGGTGGACCCGCTGGGCAAATTGCCGTGATGCACAAAATACTGGTGGAAGAAAAGAAATGGATCAGTGAAACCCGGTTTCTTCATGCCCTGAACTATTGCATGTTACTTCCGGGTCCTGAAGCCCAGCAATTGGCGACCTACATTGGTTGGTTACTCCATAAAATGAAAGGAGGATTGGTTGCCGGATTGTTGTTTATTCTCCCTGGCTTTGTCTCGATACTTATATTAAGCATACTCTATGCTTATTTCAAAGATATGACGTTTGTCCAGGGAATTTTCTATGGTATTAAGCCCGCAGTTTTAGCCATTGTAGTAGGGGCTGTGATCAAATTAGGCAAGAAGGCTTTGAAAAATGAAGCCATGTATGCCATAGCAATTATTGCTTTTCTTGCCATCTTTTTGTTTAAAATAGACTTTCCCTATATCGTTTTAGGAGCAGGTATTGCAGGGTTTTTAGGAGGTAAGTTTTCACCAAAAGTTTTTAATGTAATGAGGGGGCATCAGTCTTCATTAAATGAGGATGAACATACCGATCGGTTTCTACAAAAAGTAGCACCCTCGTGGAGTGGGTTTAAAAAGACGGTATTGATTTTTCTGGGGTTGTGGATGCTGCCCTTTGCCGTCATTATAGCTTTGGGAGGATCTGACGGAATATTTATGAAAGAAGCTTCCTTTTTTAGCAAAGCAGCAGTAGTTACTTTTGGGGGAGCCTATTCTGTCCTTGCATATATTGCCCAGAAGGCGGTGGAATCCTACGGATGGCTAAATCCAGGTGAAATGCTTGACGGTCTTGGAATGGCCGAAACCACTCCTGGGCCACTTATTCAGGTAGTACAATTTGTCGGTTTTATGGGCGCCTTTCGCTACGCAACAGATTTAAGTCCGTTAGTGGCAGGTGTTGTTGGGTCTGTTCTGGTTACATGGGTGACTTTTGTCCCTTGTTTCTTGTTCATTTTTGCCGGAGCTCCTTTTATCGAGTATTTACGAGGTAATGCAAACCTCACATCAGCACTTTCAGGTATTACTGCGGCAGTTGTCGGTGTGGTATTGAACCTTGGCGTCTGGTTTTCAATTAATACGCTTTTTAGCGAAACCAAAACAACCGATAATAATGTGATTCAATTTGATATCCCCGTCTGGCAAACACTTGATTTAGGTGCATTTTCTATAACCATAGCTGCATTTCTAATATACTTTTGGTGGAAGGCCGGTATGATTAAGACCATTTTATTGTGCATTGGAATGGGACTCATTTTCCAGTTTCTGATCAGGTGATCGGAATCTGCAAAGGATTGCTACCGTACTAATTTTGGAATTAAAAATATTTGCATCCTTTTCTTAAAAAGATATTATAGATGCATTTATGCTTTCTGTATTTATTGGCATTGCTTTCATGAAAAGATTCGTGAAGATGTGCAGGTCATTACTTCTTTATTACTGCATCATCTGCATATTCTTCGAATCAGAGGATCGGAGTCCGGGTTAATAAAACACGCATATTTTCCAAATTACCAGTAAATTAACCTTTTAAGCTGTTTTTCACTTATGAAAAAGAAGGAAATACGACTACGCTGCAGGATTGACATTGATGGTGTTAAATTTTTTGGCCCAGGTCCGGCAGAACTTCTACCTTCCATAAATAAGATTTCGCACATCCCGGGTTTATAAAGGAACGATTTTATGCAACGGACATCTGGTAATTCAATGCTTTATTCTGCAATTATTCTAGCACAAAAAATATCCGGTATATTTTTATAGGCAACAAAGTGCACTCTAAATAGTAAGCCTTTATTTTTTTCCTCTTTTTCCTCTGGTCATTAATTGAGTCATTTGATTTTGCAATACCAACACCTGTTCCCTGTTCCTTTAAAAGATCATTTTCTATTTTTAATGCCTGTATGGCTGCCAACGCTATGCCATCCGCATCGTCTGTCGCGATGGTGGTCTCTCCCTCACCCAATCCAAAGGCTGCATAAAAGTCTTGCGCCATCGGACCTATATGTGTGATTTGCTCTCCCTTGAACTGCCACTGGGAGATTGGCAGATCCGCCACCTTTTGAAGGATGTCACTGGATTCAATGGAGATGATATTTTCCTTCCGGTTCAGATCGGATGATCCATTTATGGCTCCCAATGTGTTGACATTGCCGGCTTCATTTATACTCCATAATGTACTGCTAGTACCATTTAGGATGGCAAAACTACTGGTACTATTAGCATCATCATCCAGATGAATATGCAAGTTGTCAAGGGAAACAAGAATCATATCTCCTCCTGCATCAGCGAGACTGGTGTGAATGATACAATCATCCGACCCATCTCCCCATTGGGAATCTGCTCCATGGATTTCAAGTGCTATTCCACCACCACCAAAAAAAGAAGCACCAACTCCAAATAACTAACGCCATTAACTCCGGCAGCATAAGAGCTAAAGGCAAAAACTCCGTTGGCATTAGTACTACTGCCCACAACTCCGATTGCTGTGGTACTAATTCTACGAACTCCGGTGCTATTTATGCTCTCTCCTATAATGGACTAGACCATACAGATGACGGTATAAGACTATTAAAAAGAATCCGACTAAGTTTTTCATATTGATCAATTTAAAGATGGTAAGATATTTGGCTGAGCAGACTGAGATAATTTGATTGCTGAGTAGCCATTAAGTACAAGACAGGATCAACAAATAATAACTTTTTTATCTTTCCAACTCAT
>JBGTCB010000400.1:0-4394 GCA_041748995.1 Saprospiraceae bacterium
TATAATATCAAGAAATCAGCCGAATCAACTCATTGCAGCTGACCTATGGAAGCTGGGTCTGATGCCCGGCACGTTGATCCGGGTAGAAATAAAAAAAGAAACGATGTTAGTGTTGGATGCCAGTGGGAGCCAACTGGAGATCAACAAAGGACTGGCAAGTAACATTAATATTGAATCAATGGTTCATGTTTGAAGGGGCTGAGCCATTCACTCTATTCGTCGTCATCCGATCTGGAAATGGACAACCGGTCAAACAGGGCATCCAAACGATACATCTCATCTAAAGTTTCATCGATATACATCGCAAATTCCGGTATTCTCCGGATATGCCTCCTGAGACGCTGACTGAATATCTGTTTAAGTCGAAAATGCTGGTCTTCCAGCTTCAGTAAAACCGCTTGTTTATTATCTGTGTTATAAACACTAAGGTAGATTTTAACCAGAGCCAGATCTGGCGACACTTTTACATTAGTGACTGTAACCAAAGCGTCATCATATATATAACTACCTTCCTGCTGCAAAACCAGACTAAAATTTCTTTTCACTAGTTCCGCTACTTGTAATTGTCGTTTGCTCTCCATTTCAGTTATCTGCGTTAAAAAGAGATAAATGGCCACCTCTATTAACCCTGTTCATGGTAAAAACAATTTTCCTTGAAAATTTATTTAATAATATACTCGCCATACTTCGTTGATCGCCTGCCTGGGAGGCTTCGGCCTCCGGAGGACGGTGTCCAGGCTTGTATATTATTAAATTTTTACGCATTCAGAGGTAAATAGAGGTACCCAAATATAATTAAACACTTCTAATCATTTTCTTTGATAGTCCTTTTCGACTTCCTTTATAAATACGAAATTGCGATAATGTTTGTTCCGCTTCCAGATCAGGGTTTAATTTATATAAAAGGCATAGGCCCCACCAAAAGCGATCTTTTAAAAAAAGAACTGGGAATTGCTACCGTTCGAGACCTGCTCACGGACTATCCTATTCGCTATGAAGACCGAACAAAAGTAATCCGGATAAATGATATTACCACCAACAATGAAGTAGTTCAGATAAGAGGAGTTCTCACTGGTCTTACACTAATTGGTCAGCCCAGAAAAAAACGTCTTATAGGGACATTAAGGGATGAGACCGGAACCCTGGAGCTGGTCTGGTTTCGCAGCCATAAGTGGATACAGGAGAATCTGCCGATCAACCAAACATACGTCGTGTATGGGAGAGTCAACGTTTTTGGTCGTAAACGTAGCATACCACATCCGGAAATCGAAGTCATGGGTTCCACTGAAAATCCCGATAAGTTAGCAACATTTGTCCCGGTTTATCGCAGTACCGAGATACTGAGTGCGTCGGGATTAGACAGTCGTGGACGGCGTAAAGTCTTACAAAGACTCTTCGAAATCATGAGCAGGAATGATCTTGTTGAGCATCTGCCTCATTACCTGATAGAGAAGCTTAAAATGCCGAGCTACTTCGATGCCATTCGGGATATTCATTTTCCAAAAAATAATGCAAGCTTGCTTCAGGCAGAAAGAAGGCTCAAATTTGAGGAGTTCTTTCTCATGCAATTGACATTGGTAAGACATTATCATCGAAATAAGGTGCAAAATGATGGATATGTTTTTGATGTCATTGGCAATATTTTTAACCGTTTTTTTAGCGAAAAACTACCCTTTGATCTGACAGGCGCCCAGAAGAAAGTTCTCAAGGAAATACGTCAGGATCTCAAAAGCGGCAGCCAGATGAACAGGTTATTGCAGGGTGATGTCGGTAGTGGCAAGACGATAGTTGCCCTAATGACCATCCTCATTGCGATTGATAATGGTTTTCAGACCTGCCTAATGGCCCCCACTGAGATATTGGCCCGGCAGCACTTTGACTCCTTAAGTGAACTTTTGGATAAAATGAATGTCCGCATTGGCTTTTTAAGCGGTTCGGTAAAGGGAAAGACCCGGCAGGAGCTTCTGAAATTGACAAGATTTGGAGAAGTACATATTTTGATCGGAACCCACGCTTTGATCGAAGAAGGTGTCCAATTCAATAGACTGGGTCTTGCCATTATCGATGAGCAACATCGATTTGGAGTAGCTCAAAGGGCTAAACTATGGGAAAAAGGGGAGGAACTTCATCCGCACATATTGATCATGACCGCAACTCCTATACCCCGAACACTTCACATGACAATATATGGTGATCTTGATGTATCAGTGATTGATGAACTACCACCGGGTCGAAAACCAATCAAAACTATGCATAAGACAGAATATCACCGTCCGGAGGTTATTAAATTCATTAAGAAAGAAATAGCCAGAGGACACCAGGTATACGTTGTGTTTCCCCTGATCGATGAATCCGAGAAGCTGGATCTGGAGGACCTCAACCGGGGGTATGAAAGATTGCTGAGTGATTTTGCTCCTCCCGATTATCAAATTTCCATAGTGCATGGAAGAATGAAACAAGATGAAAAAGATTTCGAAATGAATCGCTTCAAAGATGGAATCACTCACATCATGGTAGCTACTACTGTCATAGAGGTCGGAGTTAATATACCAAATGCTTCAGTCATGATTATCGAAAACAGTGAAAGGTTTGGCTTATCCCAATTGCATCAGTTGCGGGGCAGAGTAGGAAGGGGGGCTGACCAATCGTTTTGTATACTTATGAGCAGTTTCAAATTGACACATGAAGCCAAAGAACGGATACAAACCATGGTCAGTACTAACGATGGTTTTGAAATAGCTGAGGTTGACCTTCGTCTTCGTGGTCCTGGAAGTTTGCAGGGCACTCAACAGAGTGGAATCCCGGTGCTCAAAATCGCGAATATTATCAGAGACAATGACATTCTAAAAACTTCGAGGGAGATTGCAAAACGTATTATCGAGAAAGATCCTGATCTGCAATCTAACCATCATTTAGCCCTTAGGACATATTTGGAAAAATATCACAATGAGCGTCAGGATTGGAGTAATATCAGCTAAAGACAGTTATTGGTCTATATTTTCCCTCTGTTCTGAACCATCCTGCCATTTGTAGATTATTAGAGATAAAGGGATATTAGTAAATGCGTTTAATATGAAAATTAGTAAATATGAGTACAAAATATAAAGCTACCGGATGTGCTAAGTTCTTTTTTGTCCTGATCATCTTAGCTCCACTTGCTTATCTGGGTGCCTCTTATTTCAATGGACAGGACGGAATAGAAAACGTAAAAGGTATTTTCAGATCTGACAAAATCGAACGTGATGAGAGCCCTGAAGATGATGTTTTCAAGTTAAAGAACCAATTGACAAAATTTAAAAAGGATGCTGAATTCTTTGAAAAGGAAAAGATTCGCCTGGAGAAGGAGTTGGAAGCCTGTCAAAATGCAAGGAACTGATTTTTAATGTATTGATCTTACTTCGATGCTCTACCAACCACATCAATTAGACTGTGTTTAAAAATCATCATAAAGTAAAGATCGTGCTCACGATGACCAATAGTGCTGCATTTCCAAACTACCTAATACTATTGATGGCCTCTTTTTCGCCATCTCATCATCTTCGAAAGCCTTACGTAGTAAGTACTATGCTTGGTTTCGCGTCTTTGATCTGACGAAATAAGCTCATCACTAATAGCAGATACTTCGAAAATGCACCACTAGTAAGAAAAAAAGTCTTTTATTTGCGCCAAAATTGGAGAGATGATCAAGATACTAGCAAATGATGGCATTGAAGCCGATGGTCAATTATTGCTGGAGGATGCCGGCTATGAAGTCAGCACAATCAAAATTGCACAGGCCGATTTAGTAAATGCCTTGCCTTCTTATGATGTTGTGATAGTACGCAGTGCTACTAAAATTAGAAAGGAACTGATCGACGTTTGTCCCAAGCTCAAGATTATAGCCAGAGGAGGAGTAGGTCTTGATAATATTGATGTCGAATACGCCGTGTCAAAAGGTATTAAAGTAATCAATACTCCGGCTGCCTCAAGCCGGTCAGTCGCTGAGCTGGCATTTGGACACATGCTGTCGCTCGCCCGTTTTTTACACAGTGCTAATCGGATGATGCCGGTAAAAGGTTCTACTGAGTTTAAATCCCTTAAAAGTAACTTTGCCGGAGGTATTGAACTAAAAGGTAAAACCCTGGGAATATTGGGTTTTGGAAGGATTGGGCAAGAGACCGCAAAAATAGCTTTGGGATTGGGTATGAAAGTGTTGCCTGTTGATCTTTACGTAGATGCCGCGACAATCAGCATTGAATTATTTGAAATAAACCAGGCTTCGTTATCCGTAAAACTCGATACGGTCAGTATGGATACCATGCTAACTCATAGTGATCTGATCACAGTTCACATTCCCTTCAGTGGTGACAAAGCTCTCATCGGTGCAGAGGAGATCAGCAAGATGAAAGATGGTG
>JBGTCB010000401.1:0-4547 GCA_041748995.1 Saprospiraceae bacterium
TCAACAATTAAACAAACAATTAAACAATTAAACAATTTAATAAACAACCCCTCTTATTCCTTCAAACTGATCTGCCGTAGAGCCGCCACATTTTTAAAACTCAGATTGGGTCCGTTAAATTCAATCAGTCCCCGTTTTGAAAATTCGGAAAGGGTGCGGATGGCATTGGCGGTATTCATCTGCGCCAAACTGCCGTAATCGCTTCTGGTCAGGTCAATTTTAATCTCATTGTTTTGTTTATGCACTTCAAACAAATCGTAAATATACATCAGGGTATCCGCCATGCGGCCCCCCATATTTTTACCGGAAAGGTTACAGGTGCGTTCCAGATAGCGACGGTGCTGTTTACTGATAAACTGTAGTGACCGCAGGGAAAGGGTGGTATTATTCCGGAGAACTTCCATAAAATCATCGGAGGGGATGAAGCATACGGTGCAATTTTCGATGGCCACCGCGGAGTAGGAATGCAGGTGATCACTGATAAAATCAGAAAAACCAATAAAATTGACCGGCTGGTTGAAATCAATCAACTGGGTACCACCGCCTTCGCTGATCCGGACATTTTTCACTATGCCCTGTGACAAGGCATAAAGCCCCGCTGGCCGGAGGTTTTGTTTAAAGACCGTTTCGCCTTTAGTAAAATACAAAAAACGTCTATTGTCGTTGAGCCGGATCAAATCCTCCCGGCCCAGCTCTGAAAACATCGACAAATTCCTTTTGATGCAGGTAAGACAATTACTCTCCCCTTCACCCATCTCTTCCAGGTACCAGGGGCAACTGAGCCCATTCCTCGCTGTTGATTTTCGCATAGCTATCCATCCGGGTTTCCGCTGGCAGGTAAACTTAATTCTTCTGGTCGAATTACCTGATGATCTTAGTCACCCTGGTGGGACCTGGTGGGGGTTCGACAGGCTCACCCTGACACCTCAAATGTCACCCTGACCTGCCGAAGGGTCAACCCTCGAATTCTTCCAACAAATACCTGATAACATCCAACGGCGTGATCAACCCTGCCAGCACCCCGTCTTCGACTATGGGTATGGCTCTGAACCTCCCTTTCCGGAATGTCTCATAGGCATCCTGAATCGTATGCCGGGGGGATAACTGGAATACTGCATCCACCATCACCTCCCGTACCAGCAGCGTCTTAAATAAAGCATCATCATTTTGTTGCTTCATGTGATTCTTGAACAAAGTTCTTCCATGTGACTCTCTCTCCAGGTCAGTATTACTGATCATGCCAATCAGCATCATGTCATCTTCAACTACCGGTAGATGGTGAAATGGATACAACTTGAAAGTTTCCCACGCCTTAGCCAGTGTATCCGTTGGTTTCAAGACTACCATATTGGGTAGCATGATTTCTCCTAAGGTTATTTTACCTGCATTTTTCATCTAAAGCCATATTTTATCAGGTCATGACTGGTTACAATGCCTGCTAGTTCGCCGTCATCCACTACCGGAAGCGAATGAAATTTATTTGCCAGCATAATATCAGCCACCAAACCCACCGTATCTTCCGATTCCACTGTCAATGGATTCTTTGTCATAATATCTTTAACCGAAAGCATACTCAATGTTTTAATCTCAGACCGCTCCACCATACCATTGTACGCTCTGAGCATATCAATTTTACTCACAACTCCAACTACCTTTTCCCCTTTTAGGACAACGAGGTGATGAATGGGGTTCGTCTTCCAGACTTCTTCCAATTTAGAGAGTCTGTCAGCATCCTGAACAGTGATGACTTGTTTACTCATGATTTCCTTAACTGCAACATCCGTGATCATAGTATGATATTTTAGTACCATTAAGGTATTGGAATCTAGTTTGGTACCTGATGAGCCGTGTCATCAGGTCTCCTGACAATGCTCAACTTCCTTTCAATTCTGATACCCTTTAGTGAAAGCAACATTCTGATTTTGATTTGTTTTCGGAATGATACGAAACACAACAATCAATTTAAAAGTAGGTTAGTTTAGTTTAGGTTAGATTAGATTAGATTAGAAAGTCTAGCTGAAGACTAAAACCTACTTAATCAGACCGGAAATTCGTTCACTGAAATTGTTATGCTGCCAGTAGCGTATCACCCTTCCCGCTTCATCCCTTTCAAAGTGTATCTCTTCACCAAGAGCATCATCTTTTCGAATTCTTTGGAACCGGTCAATGTCCACCTTTTTTAATAAAGTCATTTCAGAAGCTGGATTGTCATTTGGTAAAGCAATGGAGGCGAGCTTACCCTGCCAGGGTACAAGTACTTGTTCCGGCCACCAGGGTTGACTATTATAAAAACCGGAATAATCAGTGAGTGCTAAACTGTCAGGAGAAATGTCGGCACCTTCTGCTTTGGATAAAATTGCTGTGATGCCCTTGCCGTACTTCGAAGGATTAGTTGCTGATGCATTGATCATCACGATGACGGCGATTTTCTTCTTGGGATTGATGATTATGGTACTCCGATACCCCGGGCAGGAACCACCATGACCGACAATAGTCGATCCCTCCTCCTGCCAGATAGAAAAGCCAAGGCCCCAGGAGGTCTTCCAATCAGGATCCAACCACTGAACCTGCTGCATATACCTTAAGGTGGATGCTTTGATGATTTCCTCACCTCCATTTTCAAGTAATCGAAACTGCCAGGAGGCAAAACGGCCAAGATCCTCGACCGTAGAGCTAAACCCGGCGGCGGCAGCTATACCCCTTGCCTCAAAAAGCTTCAGTGGGTCCCGGTGGCCATCTCTATTTTCTGCGCTATAACCGATAGCTAATGATTGACCTAACTCCTCCGCAGGTAAATAGGTATCAGTGTTGTTCATTCCTAGTGGCAGCAGAATGTTGGATCTTACATAGTCATCATAGGACAGTCCGGAAATCTCCGCCACCACCTCTCCAAGCAACGTCATGCCCAGATTGCTATATTGAAAATAGGTCGAAGCCGGATAAAGTGTTTCCTGATTGGGTAAACCTGATTTCACCTCATCTCGGGTCGGAAATGCAAACTCCGGCCCTGTCCAATAGGCATGAGCAGATTCCCGGGGCAATCCGGATGAATGGGTGAGCAGGCTACGTATCGTGATGGGGCCACCTTCTGCAAATTTTTGCTTTAGATCATACCATGGTAAGATATCACTGATTTCATCATCCAGTCGAAGCTTACCGGCATCATATAGTTTCATGATCGACACTGCTGTAAATAATTTGGAAATCGAACAGATACTGTATTTGGTAGCCGGCCTGGAGGTCATCTGATATTTCAGATCCGCATGACCATAACTTTTACTCCATATTAAAGCCTGATCCTTTACTACGGCCACAGAAATAGACGGTAAACGATCGTAACTCTTCTGCGCCTGCAGCCAGATATCGATCAATTGTATTGCTTCGTGATACGACTGCTTGTCCTGCGCATTCAATAAGGTTTGGCTGAATAGAATAACAGTAAGTAATAATGGATATCTAAATGACAGTTTCATAACAGTTATCATTAAAGCTAAAATATAAAAGAGAACGCGGTTGCTTTCTTTTGCGACAGGTATCAGGTTCTTGGATTAAAAAACCGGATGTCGATCCGGGTATTCTTCTTGTAATTATCTGCAGGTAAGCTTTTGTCCACCGGGTATTTATCACCATATCCATTAACATGGATGCGGTCGGAGGTTATTCCATTTTTAATCAGATATTGGCTGATGCCCTGTACACGCTGCAAGGAAAGTAATTCATTTGCCTTGCTGGTACCAAGCTCATCCGTATGACTATCAATATCAATTTCGTAATTCGGATGGTCTTTCAACAAATGAATTATTTTATTAAGCTCCGGATATTGATCCGAATTTATTTGATGCTTATTATTCTCAAAATCAATATCCAGAGGAGTGATATTACCGCGTAAGAACAACTTAATTTCCCGGGGATGAAATTGAGCCGTAGTTAATGGTGCTGTAAAATCCAGTTTTCTAAAACAAATCTCGTGCTGATTATTATAGCGTCCGGTCGCAGCGGTGACACCCCAATATAATTTCGATTCACCAAAAAATATATTTTCAACAATATCCTCCTGATATGTCATTACCTCTGCTCCATCCAAAAAGATACTAAGCAGTTTTTGGGTATGATCCCAATAAATCGCAAATTTATGGAGCAGACAATCTTCAACATTTGGTATAATGAACGGTCCTTTCAGATTGTAAGCATGGTGCACATATCCATGTTGCAGCAAAGCTATGTGATCCTGAGGAGGGTCTTCCAGATGATCATTTTCCCAGGTATCAATCTCTATTCCCAGTGAAGGTCTTAACCCTGCAAAACCCATACCTTCGCCCTGATATCCTGTCCTGCCCTGGTACGGTGTAAAAGCAAACACAATACCATCAGCCCCGCCCACATCATCGCAACCTAACATCAGATCAACCTCCATTTGAAATGATCCTTTTAAATCAATTGCTTCGCGGTACCAGGCTGAACCCCCTGCCCAGTTGACCGGAGGAGTCAGTCGCACGCACTGATCGCTAATCACCACCGCATCACCGGATAGCACAAAATCTCTCACG
>JBGTCB010000402.1:0-5917 GCA_041748995.1 Saprospiraceae bacterium
CCGGTGGCAATCAGCATCTCCGGATCTTCGGGATCGATTTCGTCTCCCGCAATCTGTTCCATAACAAATTGATCGTACGGTTTGTCTACGTTAAAGGATCGAATCAAATAGTCCCGGTATCTCCAGGTGTTTGGCCGCACATAATCATTCGAGAAGCCATCGCTATCGGCATACCTCACTACATCCATCCAGTGTCGGGCCATTTGTTCTCCATACCCAGGTTCATCCAATAAGCGGTCTATCAGTGCTTCGTAAGCCAGGGGATCATCATTATTCATGAACTCAAGCACCAGGTTATAAGCCGGAGGGAGGCCGGTCAGATCAAAATAAGCTCTCCGTATCAACACTTCTTTGGAGGCAGGTGGGGAGGCAGTTAATCCGGCTTGATTCATCTGTTCATTCACCAGATAGTCTATGGGCTGCTCGTCGGGAGGTATAGGAATTTCCGAAATGGGTCGGTAGGCCCACAGATCCTGCAACCGATAATTTCGATTGGACCATCCTTCGGTCAAGGCCCCTTCCATGGGCAAAGATATTTTTCCCTTGCTTTTCCATTTGGGGTCTTCCAGAATCATTTTTTTAGCTTCTTCATCCGGCCATGGAGCACCTCCATCGATCCATTTTATAAAGTATTCAATTTCTTCCGGACTTAATTTCTCAGATGATTTTGGAGGCATAGCTTTGTCCGGATCCATTCTTCTGATTGCTGCCATTAAGGGACTTTGGGCACTCGATCTTGGTTCGATGGCTGCCATTCCGGAGATACCCCCTTTTAGCATACTCTGGCGGTTGGTGAGATTTAATCCACCCTCTATATTAGCAGGGTCTTTACCATGACACGATAGGCATTTACTGTCCAGCAATGGCTCGATTTCATAAACAAAGATGGCAGAGAGTTCTCTGTCCGAGGAGTTTGAAAGGGGCAGGAAATTTATAAAACAGTATAGCAAAAATGCAACTGCAATTGCTCCGGAATACCATTTTAAATTGGAAACAGACAATGAGAAATTTTGCTCTTAATTTACTTTAAATTTATGACTCCCTGATTAATACTTTTGCGAATTGTATCTTTCTTTTGTCAATAAAGGAACAAAGAGAGTTTTCAAAAGATATTTAAAGGGCACCTCTATTTACCTCTGAATGAGTAAAAATTTAATAAGATGCAAGCCAGACAAGGCTGGAGGAAGGAAAATAGCCGTAGCTATCTGACTGACGATCAACGAAGTATGTCGAAGTATATTATTAAATAGATTTTCGAAGAAAATTGTTTTTACCATGAACGGGTTAATAGAGGTGCCCTAAAGACAATTTGAATTATGCCTCTTTTCCCTGATAAATCTGAATGTTGCCAATCAAATTTTGTTTAAAATAAATTTGAAGTTATTTAAAATCATGTCCGCGGTCCCCGGTTGGGTTTTGGATACCATCGGTTCATAACCACCTTCTTCGTAGGCTTTATCCGTACATAAGTAGCCATTACTACCATTACAATGGGTGACGACAAAGGTATTTTTATAGGGACTTAATTCTTTAATTTCCATACCAATTTCCGTCATGAGTTCTCCCGATATACCTACCAATAAAATTGAACCTATTTGACATACGGCAATCCGGATCTGTTGGCTATCTCCCGGTTCGAGAGAGACGTTGGGCATCCTGGATTCACTGCGTTTTTTTCCCGGGGCTGTAAAGACAGCCTGAATCATTTGGATTTCCGCAGGGCTATGCGTTTCGATATTCTCGAATATACGAACTGCCTCTTCCCCTAAAACATGTCCAATGGCTGCAATATCATTAAACTTTGCATTGGGGCCATATATTGGATTGATATCAGCCGAAGCCCCGGCAGTGACCATCACCAGGGTATTGGTTAGTTGAATAAAACTTTGTGTTGCAGCACCCGGCCAATCACCCGTGATCAGGGTATTTTCCTGACCACTCACCGTAGCATGACATGGCCAGTTTAGATAAGCCGCGATGGGATTGTCCTGGAGATCATCGATGCGAATAATTGCCACCTCATGATCACAGGGTCCGGACGGATTTCGACCCAGCCAGATACCACCTTCCGCATGTCTTGCCCGCCGGTTTACGTTCATCTGGCAAATTCCTTTACCCGCTCCGATTTTAGCCGGCTGAATGCTTTCAAAAGCTTTTTTGGTTACCAGAGCCAGTTTATTTTTTAATACTTCATAATAGGCTTTTTCGGCATCGGTCGATGAGTCGGTATAAACGGAGGTAACCGGACCTCCGTGATTATGTGCCGCTACAATCAGCACCTGATCCTCTGTTACACCGGTAGCATTTTTTATCAGTATTTTAGTCTGATCAACAAATTCGTGCGAAAATCCAACCACATCGGCTGCTACCATGACCATTCTGGTCTGACCATTTTCGAATACCAGTGCCGTGGCATATATCGAATCATGAACACCAGTAAAAGGTTCTGATCGATTGGCATAGCCACTCATACGGATGGGGATGTCCGGTGTGATATTAATTTTTGCCGCTCCCGCCATGAAATCTGACTGACCAAATAAATTAAGAAGAAAGAATGCGTGGATCGGGATGAATAGTAGAATTTTCAGATACTTCATATTGTAGTATTTTACGAGTGTTGTGAATTGTAATGAATTGTAAATAAGTTTAGTATAAAACGCAGTTATTTGTGCCAAGACAAATCTAGGATGCTGACCGAACTGGTGCTGACCGAAGCATCAGTAGCGTCAGTAGAAGCAGAACCGCGCATAGTTGAAGCTACGTAAGGTTTCTGATGATGAAGTATTAGTGCAAAATAACAAGTTCGATGCTATATTTATTTGCGAATCGCAACACTAATCAGGATAGTTGTCGAGATTAATAACGAAGTCATGGTTTCTATATTCTGAAAAATATCTTCTTCTTATAAAGCCAATAGCATAAATACCAAAGTAAAAATAAAACAATCAGACTGGTGATAAAGTGGACAGGTAATTCACCCAGCCAACCTAGTAAGGAATTAGCAAATGGTTTGACAATATCTTTAATAATACCGGCTCCACCGACATGTGCAAATAAATAAATAAACAATGGATTCATACCTACAATGGTGAAGAATAAAACCCCTTTCTGATATTTTTTCATATCAATTAACCAGTAGGAGAGAGCCAGAGCGAGGAGCGTCCAGCCTCCGCTGGCAAGAATGAAAGAAGAAGTACAGATCCGCTTGATGATGGGGGTGATGGGGCTCAATCCATACCCAACCACCAGACCAATCATTCCGGCTATGATCAGAATTTTAAGTTTTGCACTGGCTGCTCGTTCGCTCTGTAATAGCTGCCCGGCGAGTACCCCCCAGATCGTATGGGCTGTTGTAGGTATGGCATTAAAGGAAACCCAATGACCATTCAGATCTGCTCCCCCGTACTGCAAGTCTAGCCAGGTGCCAAAATTTTCATTGGGAACAAAAGGATGGTTGAATCCTTCCACAGAAAATGTGCGGTAGATGATTTCTGTCAGCAGGATTAACAATAGTGAAAATGCAATCTGGAATTTAGCCGGTTTTTTCATCACCAGATATGCCAAAAGGTAGGTGACTGAGAGTTGAGCTAACACATTTTGAAACTTGAACACAATTTCGTCACGCCCTACACAGTAGAGGCCCCAACCGAGAAGAAGCAGTAACAAAGACCTTTGGAAAACATGAGATCGTATTTGCTGATCGGTGTCTCCTTTTTTCTGGCTATTAGAAACTTAAAAAGGAAAAGCGACTCCAACAATAAACATGAAGAAAGGTTGGATCAGATCCCAGAAACGCAATCCAGCCCAGGGATGGTGATGAAACTGTTGACCAAAAGCATGAAGCCAGGTACCCTCCTGAGCGGAATTCGCGAGCAGATTTAGGAGTTCGGTCGATTCGGCAATGAGTAAAAACATAGTCAGACCCCGAAAAAAGTCGAGCGAAATCAATCTCAAAGGAATGTAAGGAGAAGTTTCACTGGTTGTCATGATCAGTTCCTGGTTTGGCATCTCTCCAAGATATACTATGCTCCTGATATGCTATAGGGTTTTTGTGCAAAACTTACTATAGGAAGTTCTTTTTAGATTCTGACCGTTGGTAGATTTGAAGTTCCAAGAAGAAATTATCAAACTCCCCGTCCATTGGCCCCGATCAGATGCGCGCAAGAAATATCCTCCTGGTTTCATCTGGGCATGCCTTTATGTCTGAAGATTTCCTGATGTTGCCGTATAATATGAAGATTCCGGAAATACCTCATAGTTATCATCGTAATAGTTTCTATTTTTGAAAGTCTATTACTTGCCTCAGGTAAGACCTTTTTTCACTAATTATCAAATTAAATATACAAGCTATGTTCAATGTTTATATTCTTTTAATCCATCTGTTGTATGTTTCTGCCCCAACCAGTATCGTTACTCCCCACCTGGAAAAGGATCTTTTGTTATCCGAAGGCATCATCTATGTGTCGGATGAGGATCAGGTTCTTCAGGCAGAAAAATCACGATTTAAGGCTATGGTTGATGGAGATCACCACGCACTCGACCAGATCATACATCCGGATCTTGTCTATATTCATTCAAATGGTGAAGTAGATACAAAGGAAACTTTCATCAATGCGATCAGGGACGGTAGTCGCAAGTATGATGACATCACGATGGATGAAACGCAGGTGAGAGTCTACGGCGAAGTGGGAATCATCAATGCAAAATGCACTTACCACCGGACTACACCCGAGGGGCGGGCAAATAATCTGAGCTTATTTTATACTTCCGTTTATGCCATGATTGAAGGTCGCTGGCAGCATGTCTCCTGGCAATCTTATAGACTAACCGAATGAATACCGGACTTTTTTCCTTGAAAATGAGCTGGTTAAGAGTAATTTTTTGAAATCATTCGAGTATTGTTTTTTTATAAATGCCTCCTAGAATGATAAAGGTATAGCTATGTTTGAGAGGGTATTGTTTCTTTTAATTTTCATTAGTGGATGGATTATTTCTCAAAGTCAACCACTTGCTGAGGTTCACTGGTCGCAACCAGGTGATGATGATGATGAAGTGGTGATCATGTTGATGGGTGATATGAATATCCAAAATCGGCTGGATCCGGCTTCGGGATTTCGTTATCTTTTGCCTACACTAAAGAAGGCAGATATCCGGTTTTGTAACCTGGAAGGTCTTTTTGCCGGTACCAGTGCTGATCCTGCCGTTCCGGATATAGCCCATAAACCAAATTGGAAACATTCGGAGCCAGAAATGGCATCGGGTCTGGTTGCTGCAGGTATTGATGTAGTGGGTGTGGCTAATAACGTCAGTTACCCATCAGCAGCGTTGCTGAAAAGTCTTTCCGTTTTGGATAAATTGGGCATTGCTCATACAGGTGGTGGTCTCAATCACATGGAGGCAATCAAGCCCGTCATTTTGGAGCGAAAAGGAACCAGGATTGCTTTTGTCCAGTACGCATGCACTGTTTTCCCCTATGATCATGCGGCGTCTATTTCGCAGCCAGGGATTGCAGAGATAAAAATCAGTACTTCGTATCAACCACCCCGAAATCTTGACAAACCAGGTCAACCACCGATCGTATTAACCCAAATTGATCCCGAATCTCTCGAAGGAATGATAGACAACATTCGAAAGGCGAAAGAGGACGCTGATGTGGTCATCGCCTCGTATCACTGGGGGGTATCGAATGAATATGAACCCCATCCATATCAGCGGGAAGTAGCCCGGGCTGCTATCGATGCCGGAGCGGATATCATATTTGGCCACGGTGCTCACAAACTGCAGAGCATTGAAACCTGGCAAGAAAAACCCATTTTTTATTGTGCCGGAAATGCCGTTTTTGATTGGTGGAAGATCAGGAGCGGTCTGGATGGATTATTGGTCAGGGTCCTGGTAAAGGGCAAGAAAATGGAGCAGG
>JBGTCB010000403.1:0-5047 GCA_041748995.1 Saprospiraceae bacterium
GAGGTGACGATTTAGAAATATTTCCCTGCAGTCCTGTCATAGGGTCCTGACCGCATCTCAATATGTTGAACTGGAGAATCTGAGTCGGAACCGAACAAAGTTGAATCTAAGTAGTCCATTAGAAGTCAGCAAGTGTTATACCCGAACGCGAAGTCGAATGATACATGGAAAAAGGATCTCAAGACAGTTTTGAGGAAGGGGCAAAAGACGTTAAGAATTTACAGGTGATCAATTTCGGTCCTTATTTTAAATAATTATAAAAAAGAATTTAATGAATAATCTTCTTAAAGGTTTGATTTCAGGATATGGAGCAATGAAATTGGGTGGTGGCTGCTTTGGTACCATTCTGGTTTTTGTCATTATTTGGCTTGTGTTAGGTCAATGTGACTAGAATTGGTTTTTCCAGGTAGACTAAGATGTGAACTGCTGAATGGCAAGAAGAGTTGATGTGATAGAGTTTAGCCGTTCAGGGATTTGACTTTCAATCACCTCCTGGACACGTCTAATGCAACCCAGGGTGAACGTGAGTTATTTAAATAAGCACCATTCTAACCCATCGAAGTTGGTAAATTATTTTATTTTAGAGAGTTGGCAGATCTGTCTGCTTAACGGCACCAGGGCGTCAGGTTATGCCATGATTTAAAGTAAAAAAACTCTGTCACTTACTGAAAGTTGCTATTGAATTATGGATGCAGTTTTAAAAAATCTTAATTACAAGGACCAGGAGATAGTCTTTGTAATAAATTCACCTAAGTCATTTGAAAAGAACTTACAAAGTATTGCCGACAATTGTGAAATACGGAACCACCTTAGTAAGGACGATAGGATCGAATTTGCAATAGCCTTCGTTACAAAACAGCAAGAATTAAATGATACAGTGAGTTCGTTGGCACCAAAACTTCAGGGAGATGCGGTCTTTTGGATTTGCTATCCTAAAGGGACATCCAGGAAATACAAATGTGATTTTAACCGGGACCAGGGATGGACCATCTTGGGTCAGTATGGTTTCGAAGGAGTCAGACAAGTTGCCATTGATGAGGACTGGAGCGCATTACGGTTTAGGAAGGTGGAATATATCCGGACATTGTCACGAAAGCCTGGTATGGTCCTGTCAGAAGAAGGAAGAGCACGGATAAATAAGGGTTCCGACTAATAAGGATATTCAGCTATTTACCTTATAAAATCGTCTTTGAATTAAAGATATAGGAGGGAATGCTATTTGTTAAGCGGATTCAAAATTGGTCATAAGTGGTGAAATCCAGAACATATGGACTGACACATTTAGCGGTTGCGGTAAGTAATTTAGAGCGTACATTAAAATTTTACCAGCAGGTTTTCGACTTGCAAGTGATGTACCATGAGAAGGACTTTATTCAACTGACAACTCCCGGATCTCACGATATTTTGGTTTTTGAGGAACGGCAAGATTATTCGATAGGCAAGACGGGAGGAATTATGCATTTTGGCTTCCGGTTAAGGAACCCGGCGGATATTGATGGTATAAAAGATAAGGTCATTTCGGCCGGTGGGATAATCATTGACCAGGGTGAGTTTGTTCCTGGTTCGCCCTATGTTTTTTTTAGAGATCCTGATGGTTATGAGATTGAGGTCTGGTACGAGCTATTGACCTGAACTTTATCACCGTTCGACTATCTTCGTAGGAGAGATGCCACCATAAGACATATTATTGGGATGGTTTATTTGAAAATCCTGAATAGACTGGAGACCTAATTCAGTGGCAAAAAGGGAAAGCTGTTTTGCCAGCATCGATAAATAATGGAAAATTACGAATGGTCCGATTTTCTCTTTATGCACCAGAATTGCCTCAGAAATCCAAAATCTTCCAAAAAGCGTCATATAGGAAATAAGAAATTCAACATCGGAAGGATCGGTTTGAAGCTGATGGTGTAGAGTCAGGTCAGTAAAAATCGTCCTGAATGTGGATTGACGGGCCTTTGCAATTTTTTCATAGTTAATACGGTCACTCGTCTGCAATTCCTGTTGAATAGCTTGGTTTCCGATATAAACCCCCCGGTAACTGAATTGATTATGAAAGATATCATTGATAAGTCTAAGGAAATTTTCATTGGACGGAGTGTCAGCCAGATAAGCTTTGTAGCGGGCTTCATTAGTCGCTGAAAAATTCTCCAGGAGCCTAAAAAGGATATCTTCCTTCCTGTGAAAGTGGTAAGAAAGATTACCGGGACTGATTTTCAACGCCCTGCTAATCTCCCGTACGCCCACGGATGAATACCCTCGGGTATTAAATAATTTCAAGGCTGCTTCCAGAATTCTTTCTTTGGTGGGTACCATTCCGATTCAATCGAGTGTCAAGTCAAGCCTAAACATACGGGTAATCCGGGGTATCTTTTGAGGTATCTCTGTGTTACAAAAAACGCACGTAGCTATGGCTATGCTCATTTTTTACGCCTTGACCTACCTCAAAATCTACACCGCCTTACCCATCATTTAAACGTTGACTTGACACTGGCAAAATTATTTTGGACAATTAGTACAATGTACTAATTTCGACCCAATAAAATGATCAAAGATGTATCCATACAAATTGCCCCATAAGATTAGCAATCCCTTTGGAGAAGAACTCACCTTCCGGAGTCTGGAACAAGACGCGAAGGGGATTCGAAAAATGATAGTAGAAAATAAGGTTCACCCGGGATCGGGACCTCCCTTTCATGTTCACTTCAAGCAGGAGGAGAGCCTCACCGTTGTCAAGGGAAGAATGGGTTATCAGATTCAGGGACAGGAGGAAAAATTTGCGGAAGAAGGCGAATCAGTTGTGTTTAATCGTGGTGAAATGCACCGGTTTTGGAATGCAGGCACAGAAATTTTGGAATGTGAAGGTTGGGTAAAGCCAGCAAATACCCTTGATTACTTCCTTACCGGAATTTATGGATCCATGACGAAATCAGGCAAAAGCAAAGGGGATCCATTTGACAGTGCATTTCTCATCACCCGATACAGGAGCGAGTATGACCTGGCAGTTATCCCTGGTTTTGTTAAGAAGGTGATCATGCCCCTGACGGTCGTGATCGGTAAACTTCTTGGAAAGTATTCACATTTCAGGGACGCTCCTGAACCGATAAAGTGATCCTGGCTATAAAGAACAAACACCACCCCTTGTGTAGTGAGTCCCTCAAACCATGGGGTCTATTGGAAAAATATTTCCTTTATCTGGTTTTAAAGGTGTCTTAGGTATCTCAATTGGTGGGTGCTCTTTGGGTGGCTCAATAATATCCGGTTCTTTGAGTGGCGGCATTTCCGGTGCGGGTTTGGCAGGTGGTGGATCCGATGGATCAGGAATCTCAGGTGGCTTTATTTCAGGTGAAGGAGGATCATCCTGATTTATCAACGAGAACTTTATACCCGGGATTATTTTCTGATTCTTTTCCATTTCCTGAAGTTGTCTTCTTGTGATTAAACTATCTGAAGAAAATATTGATTTATTGAACGATCGGTTGTCGCAGGCTCTCCTTAATTTATGGACATCGTTTATGGTTAAAATGTTCGCAGCAATTGCACCCTCATGATTTGTTTTTTTGGAAAATCGGATGTTTTCGAATATTAATCATATCAATGAATTTCACTCATTCCATCTCAATGCTTATTGTACAAAAATCCTCCAATCGATCGATTGTAATGTGCACAATATCTGACCGCAGTTCTACCAGGCAAGGTCCTGCACTATTTAAAACAACATAATTCTTCAAAGCGGTAAATGGAAGTTGTAAAGTCACAGTGATGTCATTTACGGGAATCAATTGTTGCACTGGTCGACCGGGTCCGGAAGTTGTATTTACCAGGGAAAGGATATATTGTCCCGGGTCTGAAGAGGATAGCGTGAGACCGATATGCACGCTTTCCGGAGCGGTACTTTTAAGAGGAAGGCTCGAATCCGCCAGATAACGAATACCCCTGTCCAGGAGATTCCGCATATCGGGATGACCCATCTCGTGACTGATCTGGTCCGGTTGATTGGTGAAATACAATACTTTTCCCTGGCCAAATTGATTTTCGATGACAGTAGGGTATTCTTGTGACCATTTTTCGACCCAGGCCTTTTCCGGTGGCTGGTTGTGTACAGTGGGCACATGGTTACATACCACGATGGCACTTTCAGCCGGTTTGCAAAGCAGCGTATACCCGGCATTAATCAGGAGTTCTGTCCGATCACTATCTTCCCTGACTAAGGGATGGTCCGGAAGAGCAATATATTGGTAACAATCTTTCCTGGTCTTTACTTTCTCTCCGCTAAACTGACAACCAAACAAGTCAGCCAATCCGAAGTCCGGCCGTTCCTTACCCTCTATGTCACAAAGGCTGGTAGCGAAAGTCGCCAGAATGTGACCCCCAGACTGCACATAGGTTCTCAGGTGATTCATTTCCCTTTCTGAAAGACAGCGTACGTTGGGCAGTAACACCAGGGTATATTTTTCCAGTAGCCCACTGGTCAACTGATCATCTATGATATAATCATAAGGTATATGCCCGGCAGTCAGTACTTTCACCATCCCTTTGATTGACGATTCAAAATCATCTTCTTCGGCAGCGGGTGTGCGGTAGAATGACCGCGTGGCCTTAGAATAGTAGATGCCAACTGTCGCGACCGGTACCTGATTCACCAGTTTGCTTTCCTGTTCTTTGACAAATCCGTAAGCCTCTGAGTGGTTGAAGGCATTACGCCGGTCGTGAGTAGCATCCGGATGCATTCCCGTAAAATTGCAATTCCAAAAACGGCCACCTGCTGCCAGGGTTTCCCAGAGCCAGATTTTCAGATCAACCGGTGGATCCATAACATAACGGTGTGCGGTGCCATTGCCTCCATATAAGATGATAGCTTCTTTTTCCGGAGCCAGTGACTTCAGAAATTTAATCAGAGTCCCCGGATAGCTGAGGTCTTCATAGTGGATGTGTTCGCTATTTTCAGTTAGGAAAGCAACGCTCACCAGAAAATCAAAATGATCCCGTGCATTGTAGAGGTCAATACCGGAATGAATCCGGCCTCCTGCTTCAAACATGCTGAATATTT
>JBGTCB010000404.1:0-7619 GCA_041748995.1 Saprospiraceae bacterium
GACCGTAGTGTACGATCGAAAAGAATGGAAAGATCGATACCTGTATCTCCAGGGATGGACTTTCCTAAACACTAATTCAGTCCCTGATACGGAGATTCGTGTTGGTCTGAAAATGGATGGTAGAATCTATCACTATCCCACAAGCGCACTGATTGGGCCCCAGGACCCAATGCCAGGGCCAAGTGAAAGTTTTAGTTTCATAGGCCCCGCAGATCAAGTGAATACTTTAAATGAGATTGAAGGTGTCTATATTTTGATATGTCATTCACTCCAAGGGATATTAGCAAGCAAAAAGGTGGAATTTGAATAGTACTGACCTTGTTTCTGTCGTCTACATTCTTTCAATCGGGGTATTTGAAGTTGGGGAAGGAAATCAATCAAATACTTTTTTATTCCGTAACACAATTCCCATTGCAAATCCCAAAATACTATTTCCCGTTTCGTTTCTTCAGATCAGGATAGACCTCTCAACGTATGATGGGAATATAGGTAGGATAGAATTTCTTTCCGAGCAGGTCACATTTTAGCCTGAGTTGAGGGATGTCTGCGAAATCTGCCTTTCATAGAGATTAGGAAAGTACTGTAAATCAGATAAAGACTGCAGTAATCAGTCAAGAAACCTCTGTCTGAGTGTTGCTGGTGATCAGGAGCAAAATAAATCGGATATTTGCAGTCTGGCAGTACATGGCTTTAAAGTGTATTGTTTGTTAGGAACGATGATTGAACCGGTAAGTCTCAATAAGTACATAAGTAATACGGGTATCTGCTCAAGGAGGGAGGCTGATACTTGGATTGAGAACGGTCGGGTAAGGGTCAATGGAAAAGTGGCTAAAAAAGGTAACCGCGTCACGGATGAAGACGAGATTAAGATTGATGGACTCCCTCTTCGCCGGAAACCTAAAACAGTTTATATTATCCTTAATAAACCACCGGGTATTACCTGTACGACGGACCTTCGCGACAGAGACAATATCATATCTTTTATAAATCACCCCCAGCGGATATTTCCCATCGGGAGATTAGACAAAGCGTCTTCCGGCCTTATCATTCTCACGAATGATGGTCAGATGGTGAATGAAGTGTTAAGGGTAGAGAATGAACACGAGAAGGAATATATCGTAACGGTCAATCGTCCGGTTACCCAGCATTTCCTCCAGCGAATGAAATCAGGTATTCCAATCCTGGGCACCATCACCAAACGTTGTGTAGTACAACAAAAATCCAAATTTGTCTTTTCTATTATTTTAACGCAAGGTTTAAATCGTCAGATCCGACGCATGTGTGAATATCTGGATTATAAGGTAGTCAATCTGAAAAGAGTAAGGATACTTAATGTCGACCTGGATCATCTGGCCGTAGGTCATTGGCGTGATTTGACCACAAGAGAATTGAAGACACTAAAGCAAATCCTTGCTTCAAAAGCAGGAGACTCTGCATCAGGTCAGGATCACGATCACAGCCGCAGCGACGGTGATTAACAGACCACTGATAAATACATTGTAACATGTCCGGATCTGCATGTATTTTACTCCCAATCCTTTACCCATAAAATAGAGATCCAGTTTGACATAGTCTTTCGTGAGTTTAGGGTCGTTGATGGCATTTTCTATTAAATCCAGATAATCTTCAATTTTCATTTTATAATAATTTCCAAAGAAGAATGGACTTTTTTGGACGAGGTCACCGTTGTTAACATCCTGTTTACCCATTTTTATAGGACGGGTTGTAATAGCTGCCAGAACAATCGTTATAATGCAGGTAATACTGAGGGAAATCAATGGCACAAAGAGATTTTCCCGGATGATGATATCGAGGTTTGAGAGCACGATCGGGATAAGAAAGGTGAGCATCAGGGAATTCAAACTTAGCAGGATGTTTGCTTTATTGTCAGCGATATTGGTCAAATCAATATTGTTTCGATAAATTGTCCGGATGATATTCAGGCTGTCTTTTTTAAAGACGTCTTTTTTTTTAACCTTAGCCGCCATTTTATCGAATTCCTGATTGTCCATTGTTCGTGTATCTGGTACCACGCAATTTAATCTAAATCTATGGAAAGTTCAGGAGCAAGTTGCGTTTAAACCGGATTATACATTAGATTATCTATTACGAGGTAAAACTGTTGCAAAATACGAGCACATAAGCCCTTTTTGATTCTCACTCCCGCGCAGCGCGGGACAAGCTATGATGGTGACCATGTCTGCGAGTCAAAAAGCGCATGGAGGCTGTTGAAATACTCAGGTTGATGCTGCAGTCGTAAATCGTCGATTTCTGGCGCGGCGAGACGAAGGAAGATTATTGTAGATTTCCGGCGTCAAAAATTGATGTCACTTCCGGCATCTTTGTTGCGCTATACTGCGTTACAAAGCCTCGTCAGAGCTATAGCTCTGCCTGCGTTTTCTGCCTTGTCTAGCTCAAAAATATGCTCGGAATTATTCATCATTTCCAACCCCGGAGATCTACCGGGGTTGTAACTGACTGAGGATCAACAAGTCAGAAACGACGAGAACGGCTGTGATCTTCCTACGACAAAAATAATCGGATATTATTAGCGCAATTTGGGTATTTCAACAGCCTCCACCAGGAGCACCCTGACGGCATTCGCATCAGGGCCAAGCCCGTCTTTATTGCATTTTTACCTCTCACTACGAAAACCCAATGAATAATCCGGGTTATATCCCGTATCAACATTATCAAAGACCTTGTTTTAGACGGGTACCTCTGGGTTTAACACTGTTAAAAGCTTCATACGGATAGACATCGGGCAATACCACAACACCGGTACTTAATTTAAGTGGTATATGTTCCTTTTTCTTGCCGGGGAATGTCAGTTCTACAAAATATGCACTCCAGCCAGTCTGAGGTGTTTCAATTTTGATTTGATAAATGCCGTCCTGTGAGATCTCCACCAGTGATGATTGATATACCCGACCTATCGAATCTACCTGAAAATTCCGGGCAGTGGGATTATGGGCCTTCCAAAGTGTGATTAGGTCCGGTTCAAATTCCTTCCGGGTTTGTATATGGATTTCACCATTTTCTATTTTCCAGTCAAAATCCGGCCGGGCAGTACCATCGACCATCAATTGATAAAAAGCTGTAAGTGTAAGCCAGGCATCCGTTTCCTGCATAGAGTGTTCTGAATTGGGGACATAACGCAGATGCTTTTCTCCGATCAGATCATTCCAGTAGAATTGCCAGGAGTCCGGAAGGAAAAACTGATCTCCTGTAGCATTGATGATCATTTTGGGAATAGTAAGTCTATTCCGAAATGAAAAAGGTTCGGTTAAATCTACCAGTCGCAGATACTCGCTTGATCCCTGCCAGTCCATGATCCCTTCCCTTTCATAATCACCTACGGCCGGTGCCCATGCTCCGTAAACCCGCCAATGGTGCTGGAAGGATGGAACAACATTCAGCATATCAATCACAATGGGTATGATGGCAATCACCCGGTCGTCTGTGGCCCCGGTAGTCCATGTAGTCCAACCCCGCTTCGAACCACCGGCAACCACAAATTTTTCCAAAGGTTTTTCCAAAGACTGCACGCTAAACTCCTGCAACACATCCATTGCACGGACAGCTGCCGTAGTCATGGGCATCCGGGCCAACCAGTGCATATCTTCATCTCTGGCGCCACCTTCCAGAAATTTTCGCCAACCATAAGCGATAATTTCATCTTCATCCCGTAATCCAAAAGTATCCCCGGTAAATTCCAGAGGCTGGTTGGGAACATTATGGAGTTCTGCCACGATAGACTCCGTAGTCAGGGCCGTTTGCAAAAACTGTTCACCGGCCTTTTCCGGTTGCTTTCGCTGGCGATTTCCTCCCCCGATAAACAACATGCCGGTATGATCTTGCAAACTGTCTGGTACTACGACGGTAAGCCAATGCCACCAGACAGGGTCTTTTACTTCCTTTTCTGTAAGCCATTTTTGGGAGATCATCCGGAGAATGTAGGTTGTGTGACCTTCTACTCTTATGGTATCTACTGTTTCCCAGGTGGTGGTCTTATCCCGGCTGGCTACATAGGTCTCTAAAGGAGAATGCAGGGAGGCTGTTTCGCTTCCAATTGGCGGAGTCTGCCGGCAGGAGCTGACAAGCAAAGAGATGATAAGAAGTAATCCGCCAAAGACGGGTTTGCGTTTCATATCGACCTGATTAATTAAGCAGCCTCCTAAGATAGTAAGGATATTGGAATCACCGGATGCCGGGAATCAATTTCGGGCTCATTATTTCGACTCAGATCTGGTAACTAAGTTGCAAGGGATTTTACTTTAGTCGTATTCAGAAATCTGTTGGCGGTAAAAATAAGGGCTAATTCGCATAGGGGCCCTATAGCTGTCCAGAGGTGACAGTTTATAAGCAGGAACTTATGCCAACCAGCGCTAAGATTTCTCTATCTTCATGTGACTATAAACAGTTATGGAAAGAAGACATTTTATCAGGAATTCTTTGATGGGTGGAACCTATGCTTACCTGGGAAAACCAGCATTGTTTTCGGGCAATACCGGCGATGAAGAATCCTGGTTTGATAAGCCGATGCGTTGGGCGCAGTTGGTGCTGGTTGAAAATGACCCGGGAAATTTTGATCCGGATTTTTGGCTGAATTACTTTAAGGAGATCCATGCGGATGCCGCTTGTCTTAGTGCTGGTGGAATCGTTGCTTATTATCCTACCGATGTCCCATTCCATCATCGCAGTGCCTGGCTAGCAGATAGCGATCCGTTTGGTTACCTGGTCAAGGGATGCAGGGATATGAATATGGCGGTGATTGCCCGTACGGATCCCCATGCTGCCTGGGTGGATATGGTCAAAGCCCATCCGGATTATATTGCAATCAGCGCCGATGGTCAGCAGCGCCAGCATTGGGCTAATCCGGAGCTGTGGGTGACCTGTGCTCTGGGGCCGTACAACTTTGATTTTATGACGGAGGTACACCGGGAGATTATGGAAAAATACGGCATTGATGGTATTTTTTCCAATCGGTGGGCTGGGCATGGTATCTGCTATTGTACCCATTGTCAGAAGAATTTCGGGGACTTTTCCGGATTGGAATTACCGCGCAGTACCACGAAACCGGATGAATTTACGAATACAAAATTCGTTCTTGACCGCAGTAAACATGTGTACCAGGTATATACGGATTGGCGTATAAAACGCCTGCGCGAGCTTTGGATTTTATGGGATGATACGATCCGGAAGGTAAAATCAACATCAAGATTTATCCCCAATGGCTTTCCTGATCGCTTGGTAACCGGAGCTAATTCAGATATTTTCTTTACGGACCACCAGGCAAGGAGTGGATTTATTCCTCCCTGGTCTAATGGAAAGAGGGCGAAGGAATTGAGAGCAACCATGGGCATGAAACCCCTTGGCGGTATATTTTCCGTAGGTTTGGAGGAAGCCAATCGCTGGAAAGATTCGGTACAAAGCGAAGCAGAGTTGCGCATATGGGTTCTCGAAGGAACAGCGAACAATATGCGACCCTGGTTTGCCAAATTTAGCGGAGTGCTTTACGATGAAAGATGGCTGCCGGTGGTGCAGCGGTTGTATCAATGGCACTATGAAAACGAAAAATATTTGCGGAATACGGCATCCCTCGCGACGGTAGCCATCGTCTATTCTGAACAAACTGAGCGCTATTACGGAGGGAAACCCTGGCAACAAGATTTTGATCATCATGAAAACGGAATGTACCATACACTGATTGAGGCAGGCATTCCCTTTGATATGGTGAATGACCGGCTTCTGGAGCCCCGGGATCTCGAAAACTACCAGTTGCTCATCTTGCCCAATATCGCTGCGCTGTCAGAGCAGCAATGTGAGAAGATCAAGGCTTACGTGGCGAACGGAGGAAATATCATCTCTACGTTTGAAACTTCCCTCTATGACGAACAGGCAATTTCCCGGTCTGATTTTGGTCTGGCCGATCTCTTTGGTGTCTCCTATGCCGGAGAAGTCGAAGGGCCGGTGCAGAATTCATACCTGGAACTTCACAGGCAGGAAGATGGCACTTTTCACCCGGTTTTGCAGGGGTTGGAGGATACAACCAGGATCATCAATGGACTTTGGAGAATCAAGGTCGAAGCCAAAGTGGATTTCCCATCACCGCTTACCCTGATTCCCACCTATCCGGACCTGCCAATGGAGCATGTCTATCCATTAAAGACCAATACCGGTATCCGGGAGCTTTACCTGCGAAGTTATGGAAAAGGGAGGGTAGCATACATTCCCTGGGATATCGACCGAACCTCCTGGCAGATCATGAATGTAGATCATTCGGTTTTGCTGCAAAACATCATCCGCTGGGCATTGGGTGCGAAACCTCCAGTCACGGTTGAAGGTCCGGGAGTGCTGGATGTGAACATCTGGCAACAGAAAGATTCGATGACGGTGCACCTGGTCAATTTTACCAATCCGATGATGCTGAAAGGTCCATACCGGGAGTTATTGCCCGCAGGGAAGCAGAAAGTGGAAATTCAAATTCCGGAGGGTAAATCCGTGAAAAAAGTGCAGCTCCTGGTAAGTCGTGAAAATGTGGATTACCAGATCAATGGAAATTCAATGGGATTGATCGTTGATCAGATCCTGGATCATGAAGTGATAGCGATTGATTTTTAAGGGTGACTCTAAGGTCATGGTTAACATCGATTTTTTGCTTTTGAGTTTACTTCCCTAGCGAAGTTCCTGGTACGCGCGAGACACAGTACTCAAGAAGAAATAAACGCCCTATTATTGTCATAAAGCGATAGAATTATTTGGTTGATTTTGTATCAAAGCGATACTTAGTGATAAAATAATGGGAGGAAAAAGCTCCCCTTCAGTCACCATTTGTCCCCGTTCTCTAATTTTTCTTATGCCCGCTCTTGCGATAGATTCTAGTCATCGGGTCTATCAAATCTATATCGATTGACGCATCAATGCGTGACAAAAGTGCAGCTATTGGTAAGTCGTGAAAATGTGGATTACCAGATCAATGAAAATTCAGTGGGATTGGTCGTTGATCAGATCCTGGATCATGAAGTGGTAGCGATTGATTTTTAGGTTGGTTCAATTTCAACCAAAAGGATTCACCGGTCAAATCGATAATAATCCAGGAAAGGATGGGGCTTCCCTTCAAGGGAAGGTATAATGGCTTGCATTCCCAGCACACTAAACATAATTCCATTTCCTCCAAATCCTAAAATGTAATGTTCATTTCGATCAGTTTTCGGCTGTCCGAAATAAGGTAGACCATCTTTCGTCTCACCAAAAGTTCCCGCCCAGGAATAATCCAGATTAAAAGGAATGGCCGGGAAATATTTTTCAAAAGATCTTTTCAGGTATTTTTCCTTGAGTGTTAGGAGTAAATCTCTTTTTATGGAATTCTTAAAATCTTCATCTCCACCACCTACAATCAGACGACCATCATGAGTACTTCTCATGTAAAGATAAGGGGAGTCGGTATTCCAGTAGATATGATCCTTAAATCCTGCCGGTATTTCGCTGAAAGCTTCTGATGCCATAGCATAAGTGCTTTTTAGATTGACAATTTTGCCAGGTAATGTTTCTGTGCTCTCATATCCGGTGCAATGAATAATGTGATCCGCTTCAATTATAAAATTCTTATCGGTACG
>JBGTCB010000405.1:0-1665 GCA_041748995.1 Saprospiraceae bacterium
AAAATAATTTCAATCAGACTCTTGTCAAGTATCGAAGTCAGTGGAAATTGCTATTTTCAAAAAGACCAAGATGTTTATAATCAACTGAATATCAATACATCACAGATCTCAATCTGTGATTTCTAAAGCTTCCTGAGTTAAAAAGCATAAACAGCTGCAATCAAGAATTGAGCGGCACTACCTGTAGCATTACCATCACTGTCGACATAGATATCCTGACTGCCTGTATCAAAGCGTAGTTCCGGAATAATAGTCAGAGGTCCTGCTTTAATATTAGCCGTGATCGTATTAGAAAAGACAGAGGCCTTTTCAGAATATGTGCCACTGAAAATATCGTTCACTTGCTTTTCACTGAAGATCTCCGAACGTAATCCAATGGAAAATCCATCACTGATAGTAAATTGGGGATAAAGAGCCACACCGCTAAATCCTGATTCACCGGTTTCAAGGAATTTGCCTTCTGAATTACTGTAAGTTGCCGCATTAACACCGAGATAGAATGCATCGCTAATTTGAAGAGCAGCAGTGAGATCCAGTTCGAGACCACTGTCAGCACCGGCAATAAAATTAAGATAAACATCACTACCATCAGAAATATTATAGGACAATTGAAGTCCCAAATCCTTGCCACCGGTAAAATCGGTATAGGTATTCCAATCATTAAAAAGACCAACCATAAAGCCGATTTTATCGGTCACAGCAACGTTTAGTTTAACACCGGCATTTTGAAACGGACCCCATGAAAACATATGGGAGGTACTGTAGTTGAAATTGGCGGCCGGAGAAATAACTTCATACCCGACAAAAGTACCCATATATCCAGCCGTTATAGAAATAGCATCAGAGAATGCATGAGTAACATAGAGATTTTGAATATGAAAAGAACCATCGGAACCACTTTGAGTGGGAATTGAAGAACTCCCTCCCCTGGGTCCGAAAGAAACATCGGCTACCATAGCAGACTTTCCAAAGGCTTTTTCCAGAATTATATTGGCCATACCGATTGAAAATGAATTGTGGTCAGGAGCAAAAAAAGTATAGTTTTCTCCACCACTTATATTTGCATCTCTGGCGGCATTTCCGGCAAAATCCATTTTATAATAAATGTCGACACTACCGCTGATTGAAAGAGGACTTTCCTTTTCCATTACTTCCTCTTCCATAGTGTCGGAGGTGTCAGCTTCCTGAGCAATCATTGAAGTACAAATAAAGACTGCCGCAAGAATTGTTGCAAAATTTGTTAATATCTTTTTCATAGCTAATTTGATTTTAATTGTTTTTTAATAAGTGGAGGATGCTACATGTCATCCTCCACTGGAACCAGGGTTATGCATGTAAAGAAGACATGGGATTTACTTTACAGCAAATGAATAATTCGTTTCCATATCTGCATAAGCTTCCATATCGTGCTCCGAAACATCCAGTCCTTTCACTTCCTCTTCTTCAGGTACACGGATACCCATTGTCGCTTTCAAAATCGAAATGAGTACAAAGGCAAAGACAAAAGTAAAAGCACCAATTGCCGCAACACCGATCAGTTGTTCGATGAACTGGCTGACACTCGCAAGGGATCCGAATATTCCTACAGCAAGGGTTCCCCAGATTCCACAGACAAGGTGTACGGAAGTAGCTCCTACCGGGTCATCCAGTTTCAATTTTCGGTCA
>JBGTCB010000406.1:0-3721 GCA_041748995.1 Saprospiraceae bacterium
GATATCTGCATATTTCATAACTTGTCATCTGGGAAGGCTGATGAAATACTCAGGTTGATTCTGCTGACAGAGGCCTCCCAGACGAAAAAACGAAAAACCAACATGAAAAAAAATAAAGTTTTCCGCTGGTCCATTGCAGTAGCCCTGGCCGGTTTCCTGTTCGGGTTTGATACCATTGTTATTTCCGGGGCTGATCAACCCATTCAACGTTTATGGAATACCGGACCGCTTTTTCATGGAGTTTTTATCATGTCGATGGCTCTTTGGGGTACGGTAATCGGAGCTTTGTTTGGTGGGATTCCTTGTGATAAGTATGGCCGTAAGAAAACCTTATTCTGGATAGGCATATTATATTTATTGTCCGCGATTGGTTCCGCTCTGGCCTGGGATCCTTATTCGTTTTCCTTTTTCCGTTTTATCGGTGGCCTGGGGGTTGGAGCCTCCTCAGTAGCCGCACCGACTTATATCGCCGAAATTTCTTCAGCGGCAAACCGGGGCAAATTAGTCGCACTCTACCAGTTTAATATAGTGTTAGGTATTCTGGTGGCCTTCCTCTCAAATTATGCCATTGGAGAAGTGGTAGAGAACGATGCCTGGAGGTGGATGCTCGGTGTAGAAGCTATACCGGCTACCCTGTACTGTTTATGGGTGCTTGGAGTCCCCGATAGTCCCAGGTGGTTGCTGCTTAAAGCGGGTAAAGAAATTGAAGCCCGAAAAGTGCTGGAACATATGTACAGTACTGCGGAAGAAATCAATAAAGTGATTAGAGATATAACCTACTCAGCAGGACATAAAATCAAAAATACCTTGTTTTCCGGTAAATATAATTTTGCCTTAACACTAGCCTTTTTGCTGGCATTATTTAATCAGTTGTCTGGAATTAATTTCGTGCTCTATTATGCGCCCCGTCTTTTGGAAGCTGCTGGAATTGGGGCAGAAGATGCGTTGTTTCAGTCTACGGGCATTGGCATTGTCAACCTGGTTTTCACATTATTGGGTATGTATCTGATTGATCGAATGGGCAGGAAAACGTTGATTATCATTGGATCCATCGGATATATCATCAGTTTAAGTATAGTGTCCTGGGCTTATGCCACAGGAGCCGGATCAACAATTTTATTAAGTTTTGTGCTGATGTTTATAGCTTCGCACGCTGTTGGTCAGGGTGCGGTTATATGGGTTTTTATTTCCGAAATATTTCCTACCGAAGTACGGGCTTATGGACAAGCCTGGGGTTCGGGTACCCATTGGGTTTTTGCCGCATTAATCACCATGCTGACACCATTTTTTATTAATTTGGTAGGTGATAATCCCTGGCCTCTCTTTGCGTTTTTTGCAGGGATGATGGTGCTGCAGTTATTATTTGGTTTATTTATGATGCCGGAGACCAAAGGAGTCAGCCTGGAAGATCTTGAAAAAAAATTCATTAAAGAGTGAGAGCCTTTTTGGTTTTTAATTATTCGGAGAATTAAATCGTATGAATATTTTGAGATACATCGCTGGTCTGAGTTTGATCTTACTATTGGCATGCAAGAATGAGCAAACGACTGAATCCGGTGAATCTTCAACTGTAACGAGTTATCAGGAATTGCACCGGCCTCAGTATCATTTTAGCCCGGAAAAAATGTGGATGAATGATCCCAATGGTATGGTTTTTTATCAGGGTGAATATCATTTGTTTTATCAGTATTACCCGGATAGCACAGTGTGGGGGCCAATGCATTGGGGTCATGCTGTCAGCACAGATCTGATCCATTGGCAACACCTGCCGATTGCATTATATCCGGATAGTTTAGGTTATATTTTCTCCGGAGGTGCTGTGATTGACTGGAATAATACCAGTGGTTTTGGCAGCGTGGGCGAGCCACCGATGATCGTCTTTTTCACTCATCATGATGCTGAAGGCAGGGGGGAAGGTCGAATGGACTTTGAGACTCAATCGATTGCCTATAGTTTAGACAAAGGTCGCACCTGGACAAAATATCCAGGCAATCCGGTGATCAAAAACCCGGGAATCCCCGATTTCAGGGATCCAAACGTGATCTGGCATGAAAAATCCGGTCAATGGGTACTGGCACTTGCGGCAAAGGACCGGTTGTTCATCTACAATTCATTAAATTTGAGAGATTGGGAATTGGTCAGTGAATTTGGAGCCGATGACGGTAATCATGATGGTGTGTGGGAATGTCCTGATTTATTTCCCCTTCAGATAGATGGAGAAGAGAAATGGGTATTGATTCAGAATATCAATCCGGGCCATCCAAATGGAGGCTCAGGAACCCAATATTTTATCGGCGAATTTGACGGAAAAGTCTTTACAAATGATAACGCCCCTGGCTTGAGTTTGTGGTTGGATTACGGCAAGGATAATTATGCCGGAGTCACCTGGTCTGATGCCCCGGATAAACCGCATCAGCGCACATTTATCGGCTGGATGAGCAACTGGGAATACGCTCAGCAAGTACCCACGGATCCATGGAGGAGTGCTATGACATTGCCCAGGACTCTGCAGCTTGTCAACAGTGAGGCCGGATTGAGGTTGACTTCTTTACCAGTGCCTGCAGTGACCTCTATTCGAAAGGAAGCAGTAGCATTTAGCCGGGGTGATCATCACCAGAAAATTGAATTATTGACTAACATTAAAAATCGTCATGGTCTCTACGAATTACAACTTGAATTCGAAAAACCATCGGCTGGTAAAATAGAATTGGAGATTTTTAATTCGGTGGGTGATGTACTTTTTGTCGGTTACAACGTAGATCAGAACGAGTATTATGTCGACCGGATCACCGCGGGAAAATCCGATTTTGATCAGCGTTTTTCCGGTCGGCAGGTGGCTCCTTGTTTTTATAATTTTTCAACAGTTAAAATGCATCTCTTTCTCGATGTCGCTTCCGTGGAACTATTTGCCGATGACGGACGAACTGTCATCACAACAATTGTTTTTCCTTCTGAGGTCTATACCGATATCACCGTAAACCCGGATGAATTGCCCTTGACCATGATCCGGGGTCGTGTTTATGAGTTGAGCTCCATCTGGTGACAGTTAAACAATGCAACGTTGAAACAATTCCTGGTTTCTTCGGAAAAACCAAAACACCATAATACCAAAAAACCATTTAATGCGATATAAGAGTAAAATTATTACCTACCCTTTTATTCGGAAGGAACAGTTAAACAATTAAACAGTAACAAACAGTAAAAAAATTCAACGTTGAAACAATTCCTGGTTTCTTCGAAAAACCCAAAAAACCATAATACCATAAAACCACAACACCATTTCTAGTCTTTGCTCAGTTGGTCTTCCTGGTAGTGACCTCAATGACTCCGTTTTGTCCCTGCGATCCGTACCTGGCTGATCTTGGGGGTGGCAATACGACAATTTTTTCGATCATAAACTGATTGGCAGCACTGGCGGCAGCGTTATAATCATAACCCATATTAACCCCATCTACCACATATAATGGGTTGTTATTTCCGTTCATTGATTTTGCGCCACGCACTAAGATCAAGAGGTTTGCTCCTCCCCCCCGGACCTCCACTCCCGGGGTTGTGCGCAAGTGGTCAATCAGCTGACGCTGACCTTTGTAGTCATTTTTAGCCATTTGGGTCTTGACTGTATCCCTATCCGAAGTCACGTTCTTGCCGGTATTACAGTTCAGAAGTAATGCCAGACCAAGTATCCCGATAATAATATACTTCAAAGACATCTTCAATAAAT
>JBGTCB010000407.1:0-4421 GCA_041748995.1 Saprospiraceae bacterium
TTGTTAAAAGTTGGGGAATTGTCAGCGATCCGTTTTCCTGCATTCTAAACGATTGTTTAAGAATGTCTTCCATGCGAATACGTCTCCTTAGTCCTTGGGAGCGGAAATACTTAAAGAGGAGGCCCTTGCCAGGTGAAAACAACGCTGTAAGAAGGTAGAAAAATGTTGCAACTACTGCCATGGCCGGACCAGGTGTTGTATCAAAGATTATAGCCAGGAGCAACCCCACAGTTGCAGTAATCATACCTATCAGAGCCGATATAACAATCACCTGTTTTAGGCGGTTGCTAATCAATAATGCTGTTGATGCCGGTGTAATTAACATAGCGACCACCAATATGACACCAACGCTACGTAGAGATGCAACTACAGCAAATGATAGTAGCAACATAACAAAATAATGAATAAGTTTGGTAGAAATGCCCATGGTCTGTGCAATGACCGGTTGAAAAGTGCTTATAAATAAATACCGGTAAAAAAGAATCACACTGATCACCACATAGATAGTAATACCGAGCGTAAGGTAGAGATCTTCATCAGATACGCCGAGGACGTTCCCAAACAGAAAGTCTTTAAGATCCAGATGTACACCCTGACTCTTACTGATCCAGGAAATGCCAATGACACCCACAGAAAACATGGCCGTGAAAACAATACCAATCGCAGCATCATTTTTTGTTTGCACTTTTTGTTGAATCCAGGTGATAAATAACGCTGCCAGGAGTCCAGCGACAACACTTCCGGTGAAGAAACCTAATGTAGAATAGCCGAATAACATAAATGCAACTACAATGCCTGGTAATATGGCATGTGAAAGGGCGTCTCCAATGAGGGCCATATTTCGCAGGACAATAAAACATCCAAGGATACCGCACATGACGCCGACCAGGATGGACGCGATCAATGCGCGCATGGCCCAGGGTTGAGAAAACATTTCCAAAAGCTCCAGGAACGAGATAAGTAACATTTTCTGAAAATTACTAAAAAATAATTTAGTGTAGACTAAATATTGAAGCAGCAACTCCCTCTTTCAACGCATAGGTCGAAATTCCAGTCTTTTTGAAGGGACCCATCACCAGGACTTTTTCTAAAAGCAGCAGTGCCACAACAATCATATCGATTCGGGATGACGGTATCCTGGGATCTTGCGCGCGTTGCACTTCATTCATAATCACAATGTCATTGATCAATTGAAATACAGTCTGGTTCTGTACTTCGTGATAACGTACGGACAGATCCTCCCTTCCTACAATTGCTCCTACAACATCAAACGTTCCCGAAGCACCAATCAATAGGGATGGTTGGTATTTTCGAATGACTGCTTTCAACTCATCGAGATGCATATCGAGAAACAGATCCAAAGCAATTTGATCCTCAACGGAGATCGGTTCGCTATGGTGAAAATTGCGGTAAAGCACGGCTACCCCAACAGGATAGCTTCGTGACCAGTGAAATTGGTTTTTGTCAGCGATAATAAACTCGACACTCCCACCCCCAATATCCATGATTAAAGTTGGTTCATCAGGCGGTCCCCAAACTTGAGCCACGCCCTTAAATATGAGCTCGGCTTCCTTCTCTCCATCAATTAGCTGGACTTCGATACCAGTCATGGTTTTGATTCTCTCTATGTATTCCGGTGAATTCACTGCTGTGCGCAGTGCGGCTGTGCCGATAGCTCTTACCGTCTTGACGTTATACTCTTCGATCAAACCTTTGAATTCGATGATGGCATTAATTCCCCGTTCCATAGCAGCTGGTGAAAGACGGTTGATCCCATCGAGTGCCAATTTAACATAAACACGTTTTTTGAGCAGTTCTTGAAATCCGTTCTCCATCTTTTCCTCGACGATGAGAAGATGAAAAGTGTTGGTGCCAAGATCTAAGATCGCTGCTCTTCTCATATCATCTAGAGAAAGTATACGGCTCGAAAGGTTAAAAAATAGCCCTTGTACCGGTTAAGTCCGGGATGTTTTCTCTCATCACGTAGTAAATTGATCGAATGTGTATATCTCATAGTGAAACCTAAATGTTGATTACTAAAAAGCGTTGCACCCACCACCATGGAGATATCAGTCTCGTTTAAACCATCAATGCTCACATTTCCAGCCACATCCTTAACCTTTTCATTAATGATCCTTCCCAATGAAGCTCCAGCCTCAAAATGCATTTTATAGTAGTCATCCTTCAACCAGTCTTTGAATGAAATCAGAATCGGAATCTCCACGTAGTTAATAGAGATTGTAAAAGGATCGCTAAACCTGCCTCCTGTTCTGCTCCCCCGTTCACTATACAGCAGCTCCGTACTCCAGGCCATTTTTTCTGTAATATCACTTGCTACCTTCAGACCTAAATGCAGGCCTATTTTATCAAAACCAGCAATAAAGTCACCATTGATTTGTGAGGCATTGGCTCCAAAAACGACTCCGGCTTTGAATGTTTGAGCATTGGCTGAAAAAACCATTAGCATTACAAGTGCTCCGATACTTATGTCTCTTTTTCTCATAGGGTACCTCTAAAAACCTCTGAAATTAGTCAAATTCAAAAAGAACAAACGGGACAAGGCATCGCGAGGGAGCCCAGCTAAAGCTAAGTGACTGAGGGATAACGAAATTGAGGAGCGATCCGAGGCGTTTAGCCGGTCGAGATCCAGCGGATCTCGAAGCGACGAAACCACGAAGTGGGTGGGAGAGAGAGGTTATTTTTGAATAGCTTATCGTAGATAAGCGGTTAACAATTGAACAGGGTTATTAGAGCTGCCCATAATATCAAAATTACTTTTTGTTTGATACTTCAATATCTTTACTGTCCAATCTATATTTAGAAAAATGTATGAGTAAATATACAAAGGCCACACTGCAAAAACTGGAATCAATATTCGAACAACTCGATTATAAAGTGCGCTATGAAAAAGGTAATTTTCGATCAGGATATTGTATTGTGGAAGATCATAAAATAGCCGTTATCAATAGGTTCTTTGATTTGGAGGGCCGGGTACAGACTCTCCTTGATATTTTGGTCAACCTGGATATCGATACCGGCTCCCTGGAAGATTCCTCGAGAGCTTTTCTAAACCGGTTGTTGGTGAAGACAACCAATAATTAGTCCCGCTTTTGAAATTGGTACTGACTGGAACAGGCACTTCACAGGGGATTCCAGTCATTGCATGTCGCTGTAAAGTGTGTGTCTCAGTTAATCCAAATGATCGGAGACTTCGCACAGCAGCCTTACTTGAGAAAAATGGCACCCAGGTAGCTATTGATGCAGGTCCCGATTTCAGACAACAAATGCTCAATCTGAATATCAGCCATCTCGATGCTCTTATAATCACTCATGAACATAATGACCATGTTGCCGGGCTGGATGACATCCGACCTTTCAATTTTATCCAGCGAAAGTCGCTCCGGGTTTTTGCTTTGCCACGGGTTGTCAGGGAAATCAAACAGCGGTTTGCTTATATTTTTTCCTCTACACCATATCCCGGAGCACCGATCATCGATCTCCAGGAGATTGAACCCTATCATATACTTACAATCGGAAACCTGACACTCATGCCCTTTATAGTAAGTCATGGAGATATCGATGTGCTGGCTTTCCGTACCGAAGGCTTAATCTACATCACTGATGCAAATTCAATTCCTTTACGTAGCCAGGAGATTATATACGGAGCTGATACGATGGTGATCAATGCACTCCATCAACGAAAACACCATGCTCACTTCAATCTTGATCAGGCTGTGCAGCAAGTGAAAAGATTTGGGATCAAAAATGCCTTCCTGACCCATATCAGTCATCAAATGGGGTTGCACGATGAAGTGAACAAAGTGTTGCCAAATGGTATTTCCCTGGCATTCGATGGACAAATCATCGGAATTTAGCCCATTCTGTACTAAGTCTGTTGACTTTAACGAAAGTTTTCACGATCATTGGTGATTCATGCAGATAATTGAAACGAATCTTACACTGGTATTACTTCTGGCAATAGGGTTTATGACCTGGCCAGATCTGCTCCATGGTCAGCAATCCCCGCAGTATACAATGAATATGTTAGACAAGTATCGCAATAATCCGGCTTATGGAGGGATGGATGCTTCTTTGAGTATTACTGGTGCGCTGAAGTCGCAATGGGAAACCTTACCAGGAGCCCCTAAGTTCCAGCACATTACCGCTCATATGCCTTTGTATATTGCCAGTGGAGGAGTCGGCTTCCAGTTTTTCCATGATGAAATCGGAGTGGAGGAAAGTTTAGGTTTCCAGGCGTCTTACAATTATGTTTATCAGGCATCATTTGGTATTCTGTCAGCCGGTATCAGCGCTGGCATTCTCCAGAAGAAAATTGATGGCAGTCAGTTGAGGGCACCGGATGGATTTTATGAAGGATTTACTATCAACCATAATGATCCGATCTTGTCCAGTACGATCGG
>JBGTCB010000408.1:0-1525 GCA_041748995.1 Saprospiraceae bacterium
CTTGAGAAAATACTGGCTATAATTAATCGGATCATCGGGATAGAGGTCACTCATGATCAATAATGTATTCATAGCCTCTACCTGCGCCCACCATGCTTTGTGATGCAGAACGATGGTCATACCTGAATCTTTCAAATAATAACCACCATCATAAATGCCCCCATTTTCGGTATCCCATCCATGTCGTATAGTATGATCAACCATTCTTTTAGCTTTCTCACGGGTCACCGCATCGTCACTGGCCTGAATGACATGCGATGCTTCCATTAATAAATAAGCGGTTTCAATATCATGACCAAAGGATACATGATCTTCATGGATACGTTGCCGAATAACTTCAGCACTAGAATCCTGATTAGTTGCCGGATTCCAATCTTTGTCCAGAAACAATGTAAGATAACCCTTGTCTGTGGTTATCGTATCTCGAATCAGGACCAGCATCTCTCTCACCCGTTCTTTCAAAAGATCGTCCTTCCATACCATGTAAAGCTCTGTGAGCGCTTCCAATAAATGGATGGAACTGTTTTGGTCTTTGGCAGGATTGGTATGACCTTCAGTGAGTGGGGTGCCGTCTTCCAAAAGAAATTGAAAATACCCGCCTTTAGCCGGATCATGACTATGTTGCTCCAACCAGTTAAAAGCTTTTTGCGCCAGGTCAAGTGCCTCAGCATTCTTAGAAATGCGATAATAGGCTGCCAGGCCGTAGATTCCAAAAGCATTGCCATAGGCCGTCTTTATCTGTCCATGTTTCGGATCATCCCCGATTGGTATACCCTCACGATTCACCAGCTGGTAAAATCCACCATTCGTACTATCCCACATTTTATCCCTGAGAAATTGAAACCCATGGGCTGCAACTTCCTGATAAAGTCGGTTGTCCGGATAATTTTCTGCCAGGGTTGAAGCAGTCCAGACATGACGGGCCTGGGTAACAATCATCTTATTTTGTTGACCTGATAACTCCCATTTGTAGTTAAAATCACTGAGATATCCGCCAAATGTTGAGTCGATCGCCCGTGGATACCATGAATCAATGCATGCTCTCTGCATCCACATTTCAATTTCTGATGCCAGTGAATCCCGGTTATATGTCGAAGTGACAACATGGGTATCGGGACTGATCGGAGCTCCCGATTTACATGCACATAATATTAATAATAGAAATCCAACAAATCGATACATGCTTCGTATTCAGTAATGTGAGTAATGTTGGTAATTTACAGAATATCATTAAGTACTTAAAAAAAAGATGCCTTTAGCTTTAGGGCACCTCTATTAACCTCGTTCATGGTAAAACAGTTTTCTTCGAAAATTTATTAGGGTACCTCTAAAAGCCTCTGAAATTAGTCAAATTAAAAAAGAACCAAGCGAGACGAGGCATCACAGGGAGATTAGTGCTGCATTTCCAAAATATCTAACACCATTGATGGCTTCTTTTCCGCCAGCTCATCATCTTCGAAAGCCTCACGTAGTGGGTACTATGCTCGGTTTCGCTTCTTTGATCTGACGAAAAATAAGCTCATCA
>JBGTCB010000409.1:0-4141 GCA_041748995.1 Saprospiraceae bacterium
TTGGAAAAATGAAGGTTTAGCTATTCAGTCGTTCACTTCCCTCGCGGTTGACCAATCCTGGTTGTATGTGGGAATGACTGATTCCCTTGCCGTCGTAGACAGACAGACAGGAGTATTTGAGTGGGGCTACGCTATTCCGGAAGGATATAGGCTTATTGATTATCCGAATGGCTTATGTATTTCGGAAGATCATCTTCTTGTGAAAGCCATGAATGGCGCAGACACGACAAAATTCACAGTTTTTGAAAAATCCACGGGCAATCTTGTTGCCAGCTGGGAAATTGCTGTCTTCAACTATTTGGGACCAACTTTGATCAATAATATGGTGACTGAGATCGTAGAAAACAACCTGCGTCTTTACGATTTTATTTCCGGAGAGCTGCAATACAGCTTCCCGCTCGGGGACTTCCCAACCCTTTCATTGGAGCAGATCATAGTTGCCGATGGATATATTGTGCTGGGTGGCAATGGGTCAGTACTGGTACTGGAGCCGGGAATGTCCACCGGCACATCGGTCCACTCCAGTGGCCAGTTCCGCTTTATCCCGAGCCCGAACCCGTTTCAGGACAGGCTTGAGATAGCCATTTCTTTAGACCAGTCAGCCCTAGTTGATCTCTTCCTGAGCGATTCCAGGGGTATGAAGGTATCCGATGTATTCCATGGTCAGATAATGGCAGGTACCAGCACCTTTTCAGCCAATATCTCACAGATTCCTACAGGCTTTTATACCGTTACTGCAGTGGTCAACAATCGGCAGGTGCAAAGCGAAGTCTTGATCAAAGCACCCCCGGTTGGCCAGTAACTTTCTACGGGGAGGTTCCCCGTTCGAAAGACAGCGGTCAGCCTGACCTTGGCCTGATAGCCGAAGAAGTAAGTACAGTGGAACCGCTCCTTACGACCATTAATGACCAGGGCAAGGTGGAGGGGTGAAATATGACTGCCTGGGCGTTCTGCTTATCAATGCAATGAAGGAACAACAGAAGCTGATAGAAGATACTTCAGAAGGAAAATCAATCGAATAAGGAACTAATCAGGACGTTGCAAACAGCAAATGCCCAGTTGAAAACTTCTTTTGATTCCATGCAAAATATGATAGCTACCGTGCAGAACCAGTTGTATCAATTGGAAAACCAACTTGACAAGAATAATGTGATTTCAAGATTGCCGGATGATCTTTGCTGTAATTTCAGATCGTCTAAACGGAGGCAGTATAGAGATTATGTCCATCTCTTTATTTTATATTTGAGACCCACATCAAGATTAGATGGATTCCTGGCCACCTGATTTCCAACCTACTGGACTAAGTAGATCTTTTCGAAATTTAGATTATCTTCTGGGCTGAAACAAGGAGTTAATATTTATGCCCATCAATGCACTGGAATCTTTCAGCCCCTCCGTAAAAGGTTTTATACCGATGATTTACGTGGCCTGGGCAGACGGTCTGTTAAGTCCCAGCGAAATACGGATCATCAGGGAAGAAATCGAGCAATTACCACAACTGACCGATGCTGAAAAAAATCAGCTCCACAACTGGATCGATCCCGGTCACTGGCCTGCCGAAGAGACTTTTAAAGCCTGGATGTCCATGATGAAGGAGACCAGAGCGGAAATCGACCTGAAAGAAACCCAAACTATCGTTGACCTGGGCATGGCTATGGCAGCACGCAGTGCGGAGATCGACGGAGATACTGATCTGAAGGCCTTGCAGAAGGCCTTGGAAAACCTGCAGGAGAAGTTGAACCTGCCTTTTCCGGCTAAATTCCGGGCATTGCATGGGGTACGCACTGAAGTAGTGGTACCACCCGGAGCCAGGGTCGCGGTTTTGAGAAAAATTACTGATGGTGAAAGCTACGACGTTAAAAACCGCTTAAAAAAATTACTGGCGGATCCCCTTTTCGAACGAGAAAACCTCCGCGAAAAAGAAGCATATCGACTGAAAATTCTGGAATGGTTGAAGTTGCTGGCCCACCAGGGATATGGAGCTTTGGGCTTCCCGGCAGCGTATGGAGGTAAGGGAAATATCATCCACTATGCAGCCGTCTTTGAAGTCCTTGCCCATTTTGATTTGAGTCTCGCCGTTAAATTTGGAGTGCAATTCGGACTCTTTGGAGGTAGTGTACATCATTTAGGAACAAAGTACCACCATGATAAATATTTGACCGCTATCGGCAATGGCGATCTGCTTGGCTGCTTCGCCATGACAGAGACCGGCCACGGATCCAATGTGAGAGATCTGGAAACGCTGGCAATCTACGATGCTGACACCCATCTGATCGATATCCACACCCCGAATTTCGAAGCAGGTAAAGAGTACATCGGCAATGCCCTGCATGCCCGGATAGCTACGGTCTTTGCCCAACTTATCGTTCAGGGAGAAAATCAGGGAGTGCATGCTATACTGGTACCCTTGCGGGATCTGCAAGGTCAATTACTTCCGGGTATCCGGATCGCAGACAATGGATATAAGATGGGGCTCAATGGAGTGGACAATGGTCGCATATGGTTTGACCATGTCAGAGTACCCCGTGAAAACCTTTTGAACCGTTTTGGAAATATAACCCTGCTCGGTCGTTATGAGAGCGAAATTCCAAACCCTTCCAAACGTTTTTTTACGATGTTGGGTACGCTGGTTGCCGGCCGGATATGTGTAGCTAAGGGTGCTCTCAGTGCAGTAAAATCTGCATTAACGATTGCGATAAAATATGGATTGAAACGCAGACAATTCGGACCGGATAATGGAGAAGAGGAAATGTTGATCATGGATTATCCATCACACCAACTACGGTTGATGCCACGATTGGCCCGGGCCTATGCAGCAGATTTTGCCCTTCAGGAACTGGTGACCCGCTATCAGGAGACAACCGATGATGACCTGAGACTGATTGAAACTCAGGCAGCAGGGATCAAAGCCTTTACAACCTGGTTTGCCAACGATACCATCCAGGAATGCCGGGAAGCCTGTGGAGGTAAGGGATATCTCTGGGAAAACCGGTTTGCTGACTTACGGGCGGACGCTGATATTTTTGCCACGTTCGAAGGTGACAATACCGTCCTGATGCAATTGGTAGCTAAAGGTTTACTCTCCAGCTTTAAACAGGAATTTAATGATGCCGGATTTATGGGTGCTATTCGTTATCTCGCTGGTCAGGTTTCTGATTCTTTCTTAGCCATCAATCCCGTCTATAAACGAAAAACCGATGTGGATCATCTGCTTGATCCGGCTTTTCATCTGCATGCATTTAGATTCAGAGAGCGTAAATTATTGCAATCACTGGGTAGCCGAATGCGAAATATGTTTCGCAAAAGGATCACTCCGTACGATGTGTTTTTACGTACTCAAAATCATATGATCGAACTGGCCAAGGCCTACGTCGAACTGATCGTTCTGCAGGAGTTTCAGTCGAAATTAGCTACTCTCGAAAACAATCCGGAAAAAGAAATCCTGGAACAAGTCTATCAATTATTTGCTTTGCATACCATCGAACAAAATAAAGCCTGGTACCTGGAGCAGGATTATCTGGAATATGTAAAGACCAAAGCGATCCGACACACGGTAGAACGGTTATGTGGTCAGGTACGAACACATTGTGCAACTTTGGTAGATGGTTTTGGGATACCGGATTTCCTGCTGGGTGCTGAAATTATCTCATCTGAGTCAATAGATTATAAAATTACCCGATAGTTCCCTTCCAGGCATTTCTAGTGTGTAATGATAAAGACCTGAAGGTAGGTGGTCCAGTAAGATCTGACCCTGTCCTGCAAATATTTTATAAGAGTTGATCAGCCGGCCCAGGCTGTCAAACAGGTGGAACTGGCCGTGTTCCACTGCTTTGGTCAGCACTGTGAGATAAGAGTCAGTTGTTGCCGGATTAGGGAATACCAAAACTTCGCTTGTTCCTCTGAAATAAACCCCGTTGGGCTCACTGATGAGTTCCGTTCCGTTATCAAGCGTAACGACGGCACGATAGGTATTTAATCCCTGTATCAATAGATTGTCTGTCCATTGTATCCGGAGCTGATCCGGTTTCTCCACATGAAAAATGGTGACGAATTGACCGGTATGCTCCTTTTCAATCCGGACATGACTCACTCCCTCAATGCTTGACAGTGAGAGATCAAGAACCGCAGCATCCTCCCGAAG